>CBFHCJ010000113.1:0-13021 GCA_965654005.1 uncultured Streptomyces sp.
GCGTCGGGCCCGCGCCCGTGGATCTGGGGCGACTACGTGTGGAACCACAAGGAGTCGTTCTACGAGAACATGCCCAAGGACGTCCTGCAGAGCAACTGGTACCGCGACCCCGTTCGGGGGCCGGCCCCCGGACCCCGGCTCCTCAAACGCCGGAGGGGCCGGATGTGCCGACCGGGGCCGGCCGAAAGCTGGGGTCCGAAGCGGAACCAGTCCCCGGCGCGCCCGGCCGGGCAGTGGCGTCAACTCACGCGTTCCGCCCGGTGCTTCACCCCACGCAGTCGTACCTCGGCAGGCAGCGTCGCAAGGCCGGCGGAGTCCCGGGCGTGGGCGAGCGATTCGGAGGTGAGGCGGTGCAGCACGGCTGACGGGTCCACGTGGGGTTCCAGCAGGAGCCGCACGCGTGCCTCAGGGGCGATGCGCCGCCCGGTCAGTAGTACATGCGCGCGCGCTACACCGTCCAACTGGCCTGCCTCGCCCGTGAGTACGCCCTCCAGGGCCCGTCCACGCAACAGGGCGCCCTCGCCGTCGCCGGTGTCGACGAGCACCTCCGTGAGCCGACGCCGGCGCAGCACCGCCGACAGCCACCACAGGGCGAGCAGCACGAGGAGGGCGAGCCCGGCGATGACGGCCGGCCACCACCAGCCCTGGTCCCGCCAGCGGGTGCGCTCGGCATCGCTGAGCAGCACGTCGTGCGGGCCCTGGTGGATCCACCAGGAGGGCGGCGTGGCGCCCAGGCCGACGGCGAGCACGGCTCCTCCGAGAGCGACCAGCAGCAGGCCGACGAGCCCGATCAGCACACGGTTGACGATCCGCAGCACCGCCGCTCACCCCTTCCGTCCGGGCCGCCGTACGCGCACCGACAGCGCGGGCGGCCGGGCCAGCCCGAGGCCCCGGACGGCGTCGGCGAGTGTCGTGTCCAAGTCGGCTCGGACCTCGTCGAGTTCACGGAAGTGCGACACCGCCCGCACGTCCGCCCTCCTACGTCCCAGCCAGACTCGGACGGACTGCACCCCGGACACCTCCATGGCCCGGTCGCGCAACACCGTCGCGGCGGCGTCCCGGTGCAGCCCGGCCCGTACGTCGGTGTGTTCCGTGCGCATCGTCAGCACGTCGCGCAGGCCGGGCGTCGCGGCGAGCACCAGCAGCCAGACGCCGAGGACGGCCACCACCCCCGCGCCGACGAGCACCCAGGTGTCGTCGAGGGGCCGTTCCGCGAGCTGACGGGCGAGGGTCCTGCGCCACTGCATGGCGGACCGGTGGGCCCTTACGGCCGCGATGTCGTAGAGGAAGAGACCCGCGCAGATCAGGAGCAGCACCGCGATGATGCCCGCGGGGACCCGGCGCACCGACCAGAACCGGCCGCTTCTGCCGTCCGCTCCGTCCACCGGCTCGTACGCCGCCGACGACGAGGACTTCCCGAGTCCGCCGTCCGCGGTGTTCTCCATGACCGGGAGCCTCTGGGTGCTCTCGTAACCCTGGGACTCGCTCACTGCGCCCTCCCGTGTACCGGTGCCAAGTGCAGCCGTTCCACCTGGACGGCCACCTCGTGGACCTCCATCCCCGCCAAGGCGCCTACCCGCTCGGCGACCCGGTGACGCACCGCACGGCACTGGCCACCGATGTCGGAGGGGTAGTCGAGTTCGAGGCTGACCCGGACACGCGCGGTGGTCTGGTGCACGACGACCATGGCGTGCGGCGGCGGGGCATCCGGCGGCAGGGAGGCGAGCGCCTCGCGCGCCGCCTGCGCGGCGATCTTCGCGACGACCCGGTCGGCGACGCGGGTGGCGCCCCGCTCGGCCGGCGGGACGATGGCCAGGGGCCTTGGGACCTCACCGTCCTGCTCGCGCTCACCGGTCCGGCCGGGCACGCGTCACCGCCGCCGGTCGCCGCGGGAGCGGAAGAAGTCACCGAGGTCCAGATCACCCTCCACGAAGCGGCCGACCACGAACCCGACGGCGCCGAGGGCCGCCACCAGCAGGAACGCGCCGAACCCGCCGAAGTACCCGGCGAAGCCCAGTGCCATCCCGGCGATCATGCCGATCAGGGCCAAGCTCATACTGCGCTCCTCAGTTCACGGTCGTCCGGCTACTGGAGCCGCGACTCCGGCTCCTCTTCCTCTTCCTCCGGCAGCTTCACATCGCTGACGGCGATGTTGACCTCGACGACCTCGAGTCCCGTCATACGTTCGACGGCCGAGATGACGTTCTCCCGTACGGCGCGCGCCACTTCGGTGATGGACATGCCGTACTCGACGACGATCTCCAGGTCCAGCGCGGTCTGTACCTCGCCGACCTCGGCCTTCACACCGCGGGTGACGGATCTCGACCCGCCGGGCACCCTCTCCCGCATGGCGCCGAGGGCACGGCCGAGCCCGCCGCCCATGTCGTATACGCCCACGACTTCGCGCGCCGCGAGCCCGGCGATCTTCTCCACCACGCCGTCGGCGATGGTCGTACGTCCCCGGGTTCCCGGATCGCCGCCACCTCGCCGGGTGGGCTTTCGTGTCTGTACCGTCTCCCTCGCGCCCTCGGAGGCCCCCTCCGGCCGGTTCTGCTCCGTCATGTCGGTCATCGCCGTACGTCCCTTCGGTTCGTCCTCCTCAACCCACGGTAAGGGCGGTTCCGCGAACGCGCGCCGCGAATGCGGCAGGCTGGAGCCATGACGACGGAGCGATGGACGCAAGCGGTACGACGGCAGACGGAACTCGGGAGAGTGCTGCCACTGGGCGACGCGCGCGATGGCGCGTGGATCTTGGAAAGAGCGGCCGGCTCGGCACTGCGGCGGACGGCGGAGGGGCTGCGGGGGATCCGGCTCGGCACGCTGCGGATCGCGCTCGCGGATCCGGAGGAGACATACGAGCCGACGGTGCCGCCTCCCCCCGGTGCGCTGCCGCCCGGACCGCTGCGGATCAGCGCGGAGTTCGCGGCCTCCGCCGACCCCACCGCACCCGGCGCCGAACCGCTCCCGGCGACCGCGGGCCGCCTCCGCGCGGTCCTGGCGACGGCGGCCGAACACCTCGGTCTGGCGGTCACGGAGGTCGACCTGCGAGTGACGGATCTGCTGGACGGGGAGCCGGCTGTCGTACGGGCCCCGGAACCGTTGCCCCCTGGGGACGCGGAACCGGCACTCGGGCCCGACGAGGCGGCCGTGGCCGAGGCCGTCCGGTCCGTTCCGGGCGTGGTGTGTCTGGCCGGCGCCCTCGGCGGCCCCGTCCGCGCGGTGCACATCGAGGAGCGGCGGAAAGACACGGCCCTGCCGCGCCGCCATGTCCGGGTGGAGCTGGCGGTCGCGGCGGACCGCCGGGCGGTGGACGTGGCCCGGGCCGTACGGGGTGCGGTGACGGAGGCCCTACTGGACCATCCGTCGGTCACCGTACTGGTGACTGCTGTCGCGCCTTAGCGCCGTTCAGTCGCCGATGTCGCCTCAGCCGCTCACCTCAGTCGCCTCAGTCGCTCACCTCAGTGGCCTCATGCCCCCTTGGCCGCCCTCAGTCGCCGACCCCGGCCAGGTCCCGCAGCCGCCGTGCCTGCGCCGCCCGCTCGGCGGCGCGCTGCTCCTCGTACGACCGCTCCTGTGCGCCGCGCAGCAGCGCCTTGGTCTCGATCACGGCGTCACGGGATGCCGCGAGCAGTGCGGACGCCAGGTCCCGTACGGTGTCGTCGAGCTGCTCGCGCGGTACGGCGATGTTCGCGAGACCCGTGTTCACGGCCTCCTCGGCCGCGACGAAGCGGCCCGTGGCGCAGATCTCCAGCGCGCGGGCGTATCCGACCATGCTCACCAGCGGATGGGTGCCGGTGAGGTCCGGTACGAGGCCCAGGCCGGTCTCGCGCATGGCGAACTGCACGTCGTCCGCGACGACGCGCAGGTCACAGGCGAGGGCGAGCTGGAACCCCGCACCGATCGCGTGTCCCTGCACGGCGGCGATGGACACGATGTCGCTGCGCCGCCACCAGGTGAAGCCCTCCTGGTACTCGGCGATGATCGCGTCAAGCTCGGCGTCGCCGCTGCGCGCGAGGTCGACGAAGGTCGGTTCGCCGTCGATGCCGTCCGGCGTGAACATCTGCCGGTCGAGCCCCGCGGAGAAGGACTTGCCCTCGGCGCGCAGCACGACCACCCGGACCGAACCGGGCAGCGCACGACCTGCCTCCGCCAGCGCCCGCCACAGAGCGGGGCTCTGGGCGTTGAGCTTGGCCGGGTTGGTCAGCGTCACCGTGGCGATCGCCTCGTCGACGGTGAGACGTACGCCGTCCTTGTCGACTACCGGGTCGAGCGAAGCCATGGGGCGCCTCCGATGGGTGCGGTCAGGAGAGGATGCCAACGACGACATCAACAAGTGACTGCACAGTAACCACCCGGCCGGATGGGGGCACCCCCAGGCCCTTAAGGCACTGGGGGACCGACCGACCGGGTGGCCACACCGAAGCCGATGGGCCGCCCGGCGTCAGGCCGACGTGGCCTTCTTACCCCGCGTCGCCCCGCCACGCCCACGAAGCGTGACGCCCGACTCGCTGAGCATCCGGTGTACGAAGCCATACGAGCGGCCGGTTTCCTCGGCCAGCGCCCGGATGCTCGCACCGGAGTCGTACTTCTTCTTCAGGTCTGCCGCGAGCTTGTCGCGCGCGGCGCCGGTCACCCGGCTGCCCTTCTTCAGAGTCTCGGCCACCCGTGCCTCCTCATGGGAAGTGCGCTCTGGTCCCCTCATGATCACCCCTCCGGGGCGTGATGGCCACCCATTCGGCAAGGTCCGTACGACAAGGTTTTGACGACAGGAGCACATCCCCACGAGCGGAATCCAGCATTCCGAGCGGCGGTGTCCGTACGCCCGAACGGGTTCATCCGGGAAGCACCAGGTCAGCGGCGCGCGACGGCCGAGCCCATGGGACGGAAGGACTCGGCCGTAAATTCGGTGTAGGACACACCCCGGTACGAGGAGATCTCACACAGATGATGGATCACGGATCGGCCGAATGATCCATACACGGTGGATCAACCATTCGATCAAGCCGTGCTGACCGCTCCGGCACCGGGTGGTCGGGCGAGGTGATCAGCGGATGATCAGGCGAGGGTGACCAGGTCCGCGTAGTCGGCGCCCCACAGGTCCTCGACGCCGTCGGGCAGCAGGATGATCCGCTCCGGCTGCAGCGCCTCCACCGCGCCCTCGTCGTGTGTGACGAGCACGACGGAGCCCTTGTAGGTGCGCAACGCGCCCAGGATCTCCTCGCGGCTGGCCGGGTCGAGGTTGTTGGTCGGTTCGTCGAGGAGCAGGACGTTCGCGGAGGAGACGACCAGGGTCGCGAGCGCGAGGCGGGTCTTCTCGCCGCCGGAGAGGACGCCGGCCGGCTTGTCCACGTCGTCGCCGGAGAACAGGAACGAGCCGAGCACCTTGCGGACCTCGACGAGGTCCATGTCGGGCGCGGCCGAGCGCATGTTCTCCAGAACCGTGCGGTCCGGGTCGAGGGTCTCGTGCTCCTGCGCGTAGTAGCCGAGCTTGAGGCCGTGGCCGGGGACTACGGCTCCGGTGTCGGGCTGCTCGACGCCGGCGAGGAGCCGCAGGAGCGTGGTCTTGCCGGCGCCGTTGAGGCCGAGGATGACCACGCGGGAGCCCTTGTCGATGGCCAGGTCGACGTCGGTGAAGATCTCCAGGGAGCCGTACGACTTCGACAGGCCCTCGGCCATCAGCGGTGTCTTGCCGCAGGGCGCGGGCTCGGGGAAGCGGAGCTTGGCGACCTTGTCGGACTGGCGGACGGCGTCCAGGCCGGCGAGGAGCTTGTCCGCGCGGCGGGCCATGTTCTGCGCGGCGACCGTCTTGGTGGCCTTGGCGCGCATCTTGTCGGCCTGCGCGTTGAGCGCGGCGGCCTTCTTCTCGGCGTTGGCGCGCTCGCGCTTGCGGCGCTTCTCGTCGGCCTCGCGCTGTTGCTGGTAGAGCTTCCAGCCCATGTTGTAGACGTCGATCTGGGAGCGGTTGGCATCCAGGTAGAACACCTTGTTGACGACCGTGTCGACCAGGTCGACGTCGTGCGAGATGACGATGAAGCCGCCGCGGTAGGTCTTCAGATAGTCGCGAAGCCAGATGATCGAGTCGGCATCCAGGTGGTTCGTCGGCTCGTCGAGCAGCAGGGTGTCCGCGTCGGAGAACAGGATGCGGGCCAGCTCGATACGACGGCGCTGACCGCCGGAGAGGGTGTGCAGCGGCTGGCCGAGCACCCGGTCGGGCAGGTTGAGGGCAGCCGCGATGGTGGCGGCCTCGGCCTCGGCGGCGTACCCGCCCTTGGTGAGGAACTCCGTCTCCTGGCGCTCGTACTGCTTCATGGCCTTGTCGCGAGTGGCGCCCTTGCCGACGGCGATGCGCTGTTCGTTCTCGCGCATCTTGCGGATCAGCACGTCGAGGCCGCGCGCGGACAGGATGCGGTCGCGGGCGAGGACATCGAGGTCGCCGGTGCGTGGGTCCTGCGGGAGGTAGCCGACCTCGCCGGAGCGGGTGACGGTGCCCGCGGCGGGGATGCCCTCGCCGGCCAGGACCTTGGTGAGCGTGGTCTTCCCCGCGCCGTTGCGGCCGACGAGGCCGATGCGGTCTCCCTTGGTGACGCGGAAGGAGGCGTTCTCGATGAGGATGCGGGCACCGGCGCGCAGCTCAATGCCGTTGGCGGAGATCACGGACAAGCTCCAGGGCGAGGGGAGGTGGCGGGATGGGTGGCTGAGGACGTTCCCGCCGTCTAATGCGCGAGGAGAATGGCCATGGGCCCCAGTCTAACGGGGCCGTGCAAGCGCTTTTCCCGGGTGCGGGTGTTCGGCACTGTGATGCTCGTTGCCCTGTCGGCTCCTGGCCGCGCCTCGTCCTCGAATTGTCCTCGCCTCGTCCTCGCCTTGTCCTCGCCTCGTTCGCCGCGCGGTCCCGGAAGCCGGGACGGGGCGTTGTCAGTGGCCGGTGCAAGACTGAGCACAGACCGTATTTCCGGCGGGACACCGGAGGGAGTGATCGCGATGGCGGGCATGGACGGGAGGCGCCCGACCACTTACCCGACGCTGCTGTACGTGGACGCGAAGGCGGCGATCCGGCAGCTCACGGAGGCCTTCGGCTTCACGGAGCTGTCGGTGTACGAGGGTGAGGACGGGTCGGTGCTGCACGCCGAGTTGGTGCAGGGCAACGGCGCGGTGATGCTCGGCTCGAAGGGCCGCGGGGGCGTCTTCGACGAGGCGATGGAGGGCGCGGGCCCGTGCGGGGTGTACGTCGTCGTGGACGACGTCGACGCACACCACCAGCGGGCCGTGGAGCACGGCGCGGAGATCCTGATGCCCCCGACGGACCAGGAGTACGGCTCGCGGGACTACATGGCCCGGGACGCCGAGGGCAACATCTGGAGTTTCGGTACGTACGCCCCGGACATAAGCGTCTGACGAGAGGTCAGCTGCCTCCGGTGTGCACCTGGAACGCGGCGCGGCGCACGGCCTTGGCGAGCGCCGGGTCGGGGTGGGCGGCGGCGAGCGCGACCAGGACCTGCACGGTGCGGGGGTGCCCGACCGCGCGTACCTCGTCGAGGAGCGCGGGCACGGTGGGCTGCACCGCGGACTCCAGATGGCGGACGAGGAGCGGGGCCTCGCCGTGGTCGGCGACGGCCGCGGCGGTGTCGACCCACAGCCACGTGGACTCCTGACGGGTGAGCACCTCGTGGGCGTCCTCCGGGTCGGCGCCGTCGTGCTCGGCGAGCCAGAGCAGGACGTAGGGGCGCAGCGGGGTCTCGTCGGCGGCGGCGCGCACGTCGGGTTCGGCGGGGGCGCCGACCACGCGGAGCGCATCGAAGGCCAGACCGCGCAGGAGGGCGTCCTCGCCGCGCGCGGCGTCGAGGAGTTCGCTGACGGCGCTGCCGACGGTGCGGGCGGCGAGCCAGGCCCGGTACTCGGCGCGGGCCGCGTTCGGGCGCAGCTGGGCGCAGCCGCGGAGCATGGCCTCGGCGTTCTGCTCGATGTTCCCGGCGGGGCTCTGCGCGGCGACGCAGATCTGCTCCAGCTTGACCCAGACCGCCCAGCTGCCGAGCGGGGTGAGGGTGGCCTGTCCGTCGGCGCAGGTGAGGGCGCCTACGTAGGCGAGCGCGTCGAGGGCCCAGTCGAGCAGGGGGGCCAGCGGGGTGTCCTCCGCCGACTCCTGGACCAGGGCCTCCACGGGCTCGGGCTGCGGACCGTAGGGAACCTCGCAGCGCTCGGTGCGCAGTTCGGTGACCCTCTGTGCGAGAAGGTCGAGGAGCTGCTCGACGGGGACGGGCCCCGCGGACAGCTGCAGGAAGGAGAGCACCTGAGGCATGGCCGAGACGACTTCGGCGACGGCGGCGTGCTCACGGGCCGCGGGCTCGGGGTAGGCGAGCGACCATGCGTCGAAGAGGGCGACCCAGCCGCGCAGTACGGCGGAGTCGTCGCGGTTCCAGGCGCGCAACCGCCAGCCGGGGCGGGCGCTGTCGCCGTGCACCTCGACGAGGCCGGCCAGGCGGGCGGTGTCCCAGTCGGCGCGGACCTGAGCGGCGGTCAGGCCGAGGTCGGCGGCGGCCCGTTCGGCGGTGGCGTCGGAGAGGGTGCCCTTGCCATCGGGGGTCGCGCCATCGCGCCCCGGGCGCAGCGCGGCGTCGGCCCAGTGGGCGACACGGGCGGCGTCGGCCAGGCGGACGCGGGCCATTCCGGCCAGTTCCGCGGGCGGGGGCGTACCCTCCGGCGGCCGAGGTGCGGGGCGGCGCGAGTGGCGCTGGGTCACCGCTCGGGGGGCGGCGGCGAGGGGCCGCGGGCGGACGAGTCGGAGCCTGGAGTCGCGCGGGTTACGGGACGTCACGGGTGCAGTCTTCCGGTTGACGGTCCGAAAACCCAAACGGAATGTCACGACGGGCGACAGGGCTGGCCAACGCACGGGGCCCTGACAAGGAGCGCGGAGGGGGAAAGGGCTTGTCCGGAGGGGGCTGAGCGGAAGGAGCGGCGCCGGGACGCGGGGATGGGATTTCCCTGGGTGGAGAGGCCGAGCTACCCCTCGTCTGCGCCGCGGGGATCGAGGGGGCAGGGCGCCGCGGGTCGGCGGTTCACGGGGCGTCCGAGCGGTTCGCAGGGCGTCCGAACGGTTCACCGCACGTCTGCGCAGTCCACCGCGCGTCTGCGCAGTCCACCGCACGTCTGCGCAGTCCACCGCGCGTCCGGGCGGTTCACCGCACGTCCGGGCGGACGAGTTCGGCACGGCCGGGCACGCGGCGGGGTCGTTGAGCGCCGTCACGGCGGGGCGCACCACCGCCAGGCATTCCGCCGCCCCGAGCCGGGCCCGCCACGGCCATGACTGTCCGGTCACTTCTTCCCGCCACGACGGCGGCCGGCCACGACCGTCCGGTCGCTCCTCCCTGCCACGACGGCGGCCGGTCACGACGTTCCGTTCCTGCGGTGCCGCACCTACCCGTACCACCGAGAAGCGCACACGCCGGGCCCGGGCGACCCCGACCGCCACAGAGCCGAGCGGAGCCCACCGGCGCAGGCCACTCCCGCCGTCACATCAACGGCGTCAGGAAGCGCCGCATCGCCTCTTCGTAGGCCTCGGGGTCCGCGTTCCACATCGCGCTGTGCGGAGCGTTCCGTACCGTGTGCAGGCTGACCAGGTCGCGGCGGCGCTCCGCGAGACGGCGGGACGGTCCCCAGGGGGCGATCGCGTCGTCGGGGCCGTGGAAGATCAGGACCGGTACCTTGAGGTGGTCCGGGTCGGCGGCCCCCCGCGTGCGGTCGCCGTGCAGACCCGTGCGGCCCTGGGCGGCGCGGACGGCCAGCGGAAGCAGCGCGCCGGGGGTGCGGCGGGCCGAGGCCAGGGCACGCAGCGTGGACTCCCAACTGAGCACGGGCGAGTCCAGGACGAGCCCGGTGATCCGCTCGCGCAGCACGGAGTGCGCGGCGGCCCGCAGCGCCATCGTGGCGCCGATGGACCAGCCGTGCAGGACGACGCGCTCGGCGCCGTACCGCACGGCGTAGCGGATGGCGGCGTCCACGTCGCGCCACTCGGTCTCGCCGAGGTGGTTCAGGCCGTCCAGGGGCCGGGGCGCCCCGATGTCGCCGCGGTAAGCAAGGTCGAGGACCGGAAAGTGGTAGCGGGTGAGGAACTCCATGACGTTCATGGGGTGTTCACGCGTGGTGCCGAGCCCGTGCACGGTGATCACCCAGGTGTCCCGGACACCGGGCATGAACCAGGCGGGCAGCGCTCCGAGTTCGCCGGGCACGTCGACGTCGGCGTGGTCGATGCCGAGAGCGGCGCTCGGGTCTCCGATGTACAGGTTGGGGGTGAGCCAGGCCTTGTCGCCGGGTTCGAGGGTGCCGTGGGTCACCCGTTCCAGGCGGCGTACGACGGTGTCGGCGGAGTGGGAGGCGCTGCCCAGGACCGGGCCGACGACAGCGTGGGAGCCGTCGCCGGACAGGCCGTAGGTGCCGGGTCGCTGGGAGGCCAGGTCGCGGGTGAGCGTGATCCGCCCGGCCGCCGTCGAGTGCACGGTGAGGCGGGGCTCCGTGGGCAGCGGGCGCCCAGGCGGCGCCTTGAGCGCGGCGTCGCTGGCGAAGCGGCCCGCGGCGACGCCGGCGACGCCCGCGGCGATGGCTACGGTGACGGCTGCTGCCGCCGCTTTGACAGTGCGCACCCATCCAGTTTCGCGGCGGACCCCGCCCCCGGCCAGTGGGCGGCATCGCCGGTGTCACCGAGGACGTTCCCCTGCGGCCCGGGCGGTGTGGATCCGCCCGCGGAAACAGCTTCCTCCTATTCCTCCCGCTTCCGGCGCTGCCCGTACCCCCGCAGCCGTTCCCCCGCCTCCGCCACCTGCTCGCGGGTGAGCAGCGTCGGCGACAACCCTGGTACCGACGCCGCAGTCAGCCAGACACGGCACATCCACTCCAGCTGGGTCGTGCGGTCGTAGGCCTCGGCGAGCGAGGCCCCGTAGGCGATCGTGCCGTGGTTCTGGAGGAGGCATGCGGTGCGGTGCGTCAGCGCGCGGAGCATGTTCTCGGCCAACTCCGGGGTGCCGTACGTCGCGTAGGGGGCCACGCGGACCGACCCACCGAACGCGCCGGCCATGTAGTGGATGAGCGGAAGCTCCGGTACCAGCGTGGAAACGGCGGTCGCGTGCACGGCGTGCGTGTGGACGACGGCACGCGCCCCGGTCGTGCGGTAGACCGCGAGGTGCATGGGCAGTTCGCTTGTCGGGCGCAGCGAGCCGAGGACCTGCCGGCCGTCGAGGTCGACGCCGACGGCGTCGCCCGGCGTCAGCCGCTCGTACGGGACGCCCGTGGGCGTCACCAGCACGGTGTCGCCGACGCGCACGGAGACGTTGCCGGACGTACCGACGACCAGACCGTCGGACACGGTCCGGCGGGCCGTCACGACGAGTTCGTCCCACGCCCGCGCCACCTCGCCTCCCGCGTCCGGCGCGTCCCCGCCCCGTCCGCCCCGCGGATCCTTCCGCGTGTCCCGCGCGTCCCGCGTGTCCCGTGCGTCGCTTCGCTTATCGGCCATACCGAGATCCTGCCAGGCGGGGCCCGCTGAAGAGGCTCGCGAAGCACCGGTCGAGGGGCCGGCGCAGGCCCCCGAAGACTTCCGGCTTCCGGAGGCTTCCGAGGCTCCCGGCTTCCGGCCTCCGAAGGCTTCCGGAGGCTTCCGAAGGCTTCCGGAGGCTTCCGGAGGCCGAAATTCCGCCTTCGTTCGAAAGCCCGGCCGCCGCCACCCGACGAAAGCGGAGCGGCGACACCCCGATCGATACACCGCCCAGCCCGCCTCAGTTCACCTTCCGTTCACCCAGGCTGCCTACGGTTCACTCGCCACTGACCTCCCCACAGAAGCCTGGGTAAATGGAACACATCACGCTCCTCCTCGGAATCGTGATCGTCACCGCTCTCGTGTTCGATTTCACGAACGGTTTCCACGACACTGCCAACGCGATGGCCACCACCATCTCGACCGGCGCCCTGAGGCCCAAGACGGCGGTGGCGATGTCCTCCGCACTCAACCTCGTCGGTGCCTTCCTCTCCGTAGAGGTCGCCAAGACGATCTCCGGCGGCATCATCAACGAACAGGGCATACGCGTCGAAGTGATCTTCGCGGCCCTGGTCGGTGCCATCCTCTGGAACCTGCTGACCTGGCTCCTCGGTCTGCCCTCCAGTTCCTCCCACGCTCTCTTCGGCGGTCTGATCGGCGCCGCGGTCACGTCGGCCGGCTGGTCCGCGGTCGACGGCTCGACGATCGTCACCAAGGTCCTGATCCCCGCCGTCGCCGCACCGTTGGTGGCGGGACTCGCCTCGATGCTGGCGACGCGCCTGTCGTACACCGTCGGCAGCCGCGCCGCCGAGAAGGCGACCGCGAAGGGCTACCGCGCCGGGTCGATCGCCTCGGCAGGTCTGGTCTCCCTGGCGCACGGCACGAACGACGCCCAGAAGACGATGGGCATCATCACCCTGGCGCTCGTCACCGGCGGTGTCATCGCCCCCGGTTCCAACCCTCCCACCTGGGTCATCGTCTCGGCCGGTCTGGCCATCGCGCTCGGCACCTACCTGGGCGGCTGGCGCATCATCCGCACCCTGGGCAAGGGCCTGACGGACCTGGCTCCGCAGCAGGGCTTCGCCGCCCAGACCAGCGCGGCGACCGCGATCCTCGCCTCCTCGCACATCGGCTTCTCGCTCTCCACCACCCAGGTCTGCTCCGGCGCCGTCATGGGCGCGGGCCTCGGCCGCAAGGGCGGCGTGGTCCGCTGGTCCACCGCGACCCGCATGTTCGCCGCCTGGGGCCTGACGCTCCCGGCCGCCGGCCTGGTCGGCGCGGGCGCCGAACTCCTGGCCAAGCAGGGCACGTGGGGGCAGCTCGCCACCGGTGTGCTGCTGGTCGCCGGCGCCGGCGTGATCTGGACCCTCTCGCGCCGCAAGCCGGTCACGGTCGACAACGTCAACGACGTCGAGACGGAGCCCGCGGGCGTCGTCACGACGGCGATCGCCGCGGTGACCCCCCCGGGGGGGGGGCCGCCGCCCGCCGCGCCCCGCCCCC
>CBFHCJ010000114.1:0-12998 GCA_965654005.1 uncultured Streptomyces sp.
GCCCTCAGATCGGCGGGCGCCCACAGATCGGCGGGCGCACTCAGATCGGGCGGCGCACTCAGATCGGGCGGCGCACGGAGAAGCCGTACACCGTCTCCGACCGGTACACCCCGCCCGGCCGCAGCTCCGTACTCGGGAACTCCGGCCGGTTCGGCGAGTCCGGGAAGGCTTGCGTCTCCAGCGCGATGCCGTCGCCGGGGGCGAACGGGCCGCTGAGGTGGTCGGCGGTGTAGAGCTGCATCCCGGGCTCGGTCGTGGCCACGGTCAGGACCCGCCCGGACGCCGGCTCGTGCAACTCGGCGACCTCGACCGGCACCTGCGTCGCGCCCTTGTCCAGCACGAAGTTGTGATCGTACCCGGAGCCGACCTTCCGGGACTCCCGGAAGTCGAAGCGCGTGCCGCCCACGTCCTCCAGTGCGCCGGTCGGGATCAGGTCCCCGTCCACAGGGGTGTACCGGGAGGCGGCCAGCCGTAGTTCGTGCCCGCCCGCGTTCCCGTAACCGGCCAGGTTCCAGTACGAGTGGTTCGTCAGGTTGACCAGGGTCGGCGCGTCCGTGACCGCCTCGTACGCGATCCGCAGCG
Organism: uncultured Streptomyces sp.; assembly: GCA_965654005.1. Classification (GTDB taxonomy): domain Bacteria; phylum Actinomycetota; class Actinomycetes; order Streptomycetales; family Streptomycetaceae; genus Streptomyces. Next base: position 583 of record CBFHCJ010000114.1, read on the forward strand.
CGCCGTCCGCGTCGAGGGTGTACGTGGCCGTGACCTCGAGACGGCCCGGGAAGCCCTCCTCGCCGTGCGGGCTCACCCGGGACAGCCGTACGCCGTGTTCGACCGGCTCCGCGTCCCACAGGTGCTTGTCGAAGCCCCGCAGACCGCCGTGCAGGGAGTTCGGCCCGTTGTTCGGTTCGAGCGCGTAGGTCCGGCCGTCGAGCGGGAAGCGGGCGCCCGCGATGCGGTTGGCGTACCGGCCGACCAGCGCCCCGAGGTACGGCTCGGGGTTGCCCAGATAACCGTCCAGGTCCGGGAAGCCCAGCACCACGTCCGTCGCCCGCCCGTCGCGGTCCGGGACCTCGGCCGACTGCACGATTCCGCCGTACGACAGGACGCGCACCCGCACTCCGCCCCGCTCCAGCGTCCAGCGGTGAACCGGCGTTCCGTCGGAAAGTGTGCCGAAAAGTTCGTTCATGTGGAAAACACTAGGTCACGGGGTCCCTCGCCGTGATGGCGCGGTAGGCGATCTCGGCGAGTCGCGCCTGACCGTCCGTGCTCGGGTGGAACCAGTCCCACTGGCTCAGCTGGTCGGTGCCGAAGCGGTAGTCGAAGACCGCGTTGCCGTCGAAGCGGCACCGCCGGTCCTTCGCGCACACCTCCTTCAGCGCCTGGTTGTACGCCTCCACACGGGCCTGCACCCTGTCGCGCCGCTTCGTCGCCCGGGCGTCCAGCGCGTCCGCGTCGCCCAGCATCGACGGGCAGACACCCAGCTTCCACACCTGCTTGCCGAGCGGACTCGTACGGCCCTGCGACCACAGCCGCATAAGGTTCGGCACGCTGGACACATACACCTGCGTCCTCGGCAGCGACTCGCGCAGAGTGTCCATCGCGTCCTGGAACTCGTCGCGGAAGTCGGCGACCGAGGTCATCGCGTGGGTGGTGGCGCGGCACGCGTCGTTGGCGCCGACCATCACCGTCACCAGCTCCGGCTTCCGCCGCGCGGCCTGCGCGATCTGCCCGGCCAGATCGGACATCCGGGCCCCGGTCACCGCGTAGTTCCAGCTGTGCTGCGCCGCCCCGGTCAACCCGAGCAGCCGCACGGCGAGGCTGTCGACCTTGGCGTCGCTGCCCGTCGCCCACGACACCTCCGGGCAGTCCGACAGCACGGTGCAGGCGTCGAAACCGCGTGTGATGGAGTCGCCGACGGCGGCGATCGAGCCCGGGGAACGGTTCCAGACCGGGGTGGGCCTCGGGGACGGCCGCGACGTGGCGGCGGTGCCCTGCGGGGCGGCCTCGTCGCCACCGGAGGCGTCGCACCCGGCAAGCCCCACAAGTACGGCCGCGGCCGCGATCGAGAGGCAGGCTGCCCGCCTACGGTGGCTTCGCTTCCGCATCCCCTGGTCCCCTCGTTCGTCGCGACGGTTGGTCCGTTCGTGTACGCAGTCGTTCGGCTGCGATTCGAACACGTTGGGTCAGGCCCGCGTCCCCTTGGGTGAAACCTGGGCGTTCACGGCCGCCGGGACCGACGGTACGTCACACTCCCTGCCTCGCCGCACGGTAGCCTCGCCCCGTGGCCGCCTTGCCACACCCGTTCCGTAAAGCTACAAGATGGCGCGCTTTGCCCGGAGGTTCAGGTGACGACACGTGGAGTCCTGTACGTGCACTCCGCGCCACGCGCACTGTGCCCGCACGTCGAGTGGGCAGTCGCGGGCGTGCTGGGGACGCGCGTCAACCTCGACTGGATCCGGCAGCCCGCCGCGCCCGGCACCTGGCGGTCCGAGTTCTCCTGGCAGGGCGAGGCAGGCACCGCCTCGAAGCTGGCCTCCGCGCTGCGCGGCTGGCATCTGCTGCGCTTCGAGGTCACCGCGGAACCGTGCCCGACCGCCGAGGGCGAGCGCTACAGCTGCACCCCCGACCTCGGCATCTTCCACGCTGTCACCGGCATCCACGGCGACATCCTGATCCCCGAGGACCGACTGCGCGCCGCCCTCGTACGCTCCCAGCGCGGCGAAACGGACCTGGAAGCCGAACTCGCCAAGCTCCTGGGCAAGCCATGGGACGACGAGCTCGAACCGTTCCGGTACGCGGGTGAGGGAGCGCCGGTGCGCTGGCTCCACCAGGTGGTCTGAAGCGCCCGTAAGACCGACCGGCAAAGGGCATGGGGCTGTGACGCCATACGGCCCGCCGCGTGGGCGCGAACAACCCCCACCGGCCCGCGGTCGGCCGACGACAGACAACGAACGGCGTGTGGCCCGAACTCCACCCGGGAGTCCGGGCCACACGCCGTTCGGTACGGCTACGGCCGATGTCAGACGGTCCGGAACGCGAGCACCACGTTGTGCCCACCGAACCCGAACGAGTCGTTCAGCGCGGCGATCCGCCCCTCGACCGGCAGCTTGCGGGCCTCGCCGCGGACGATGTCCGCGTTGGCCTCGGCCTCGGGGTCGAGGTTGTCGACGTTGATCGTCGGCGGGGCGACGCGGTGGTACAGCGCGAGGATGGTCGCCACCGACTCCACACCGCCCGCGCCACCGAGGAGGTGACCCGTCATCGACTTGGTAGCGGAGACCGCCATGTGGTCCGCGTCGTCGCCGAACACCTTGCGCAGCGCCTTCAGTTCGGCCACGTCACCGGCCGGCGTGGAGGTGGCGTGCGCGTTGACGTGCACGATCTCCGCCGGGTCCAGGTCGCTGTTCTCCAGCAGGTGCTGCAGCGCCTGCGAGATGCCGCGGCCCTCCGGCTCCGGCTGCACGATGTCGTGGCTGTCGGCGGAGATGCCCTGGCCGACCGCCTCCACGTAGACGCGGGCACCACGCGCCGCTGCGTGCTCGGCCGACTCCAGGACCAGGATGCCCGCGCCCTCGCCCATGACGAAGCCGTCACGGGCGACATCGTAGGGACGCGACGCGCCCTGCGGGTCGTCGTTGTTCTTGGACATCGCCATCATGTTGCCGAACGCGGCGATCGGCAGAGCGTGGATCGCCGCCTCCGTACCGCCGGCGACGACGACGTCGGCGCGGCCGGTGCGGATCATCTCGATGGCGTAGCCGATGGCCTCGGCGCCCGACGCGCAGGCGGAGACCGGGGTGTGCACACCGGCGCGGGCGCCGACGAGCAGGCCCACGTTGGCGGACGGGCCGTTCGGCATCAGCATCGGCACGGTGTGCGGGGAGACACGGCGAACGCCCTTCTCCTTGAGCACGTCGTACTGGTCGAGCAGGGTCGTCACACCGCCGATGCCGGAGGCGACGACCGTGCCCAGACGGTCGGGGTCGACGTTGCCCGCCGCGGTAGCGGCTGATGTCTCAGTCTCGCCCGCCTTGCCGGTGAAACCGGCGTCGGCCCAGGCTTCCTGAGCGGCGATCAGCGCGAACTGCGCCGAGCGGTCCAGACGGCGGGCCTGGGGCCGCGGGATGATCTCGGAGGGCTCCACGGCGATCTGCGCGGCGATGCGGACCGCCTGGTCGGCGGCCCAGTCCTGCTCCAGGGGGCGGACACCGGACTTGCCGGCGATCAGGCCCTCCCAGGTAGAGGCCGCGTCGCCACCCAGCGGTGTGGTTGCGCCGATACCGGTGACGACCACGGTGCGATTGGTCGAGCTCACGGGAATTCTTTCTCCAACGGATACGAGATTCAGCGGCGCCACCGCCGGGTGGCGGGGCAACGGCCCGATCACCGGGCCAGTGGCCCGGAGCCGGGCTGTCTGCCCAGGTGATCGGTCGATCAGGCCTGGTGCTTGAGGATGTACTCGGCGGCGTCACCGACCGTCTTGAGGTTCTTGACGTCGTCGTCCGGGATCTTCACGTCGAAGCGCTCCTCGGCGGCGACGACGACCTCGACCATGGACAGCGAGTCGACGTCCAGGTCGTCGGTGAAGGACTTGTCCAGCTGGACGTCCTCGGTGGGGATCCCGGCGATCTCGTTCACGATCTCGGCGAGACCCTCGACGATCTCTTCCTGAGTGGCGGCCATATGAGGCGCTCCTTCGTAGATATCCAGATGGTGTGGCGCCCGCCGCGGCAGCGGCAGGTGGTGCAGTTCCCGCACCGGACCGCATGATCCGGCACGGAGTGCCTAGGGGAGAGTAACGACCGTCGCGGCGTAGACGAGACCCGCCCCGAAACCGATGACGAGCGCGGTGTCGCCGCTCTTCGCCTCGCCGGTCGACAGGAGCCGCTCCATCGCGAGCGGAATCGAGGCGGCCGAGGTGTTGCCGGTGGTCCGCACATCGCGGGCGACCGTGACGTGCTCCGGCAGTTTCAGCGTCTTCACCATCGAGTCGATGATCCGCTCGTTGGCCTGGTGGGGAATGAAGACGTCCAGGTCGTCCGCGGTGATTCCGGCCGCGTCCAGCGCCTGCTGAGCGACCTTCGCCATCTCGAACACGGCCCAGCGGAACACCGCCTGGCCCTCCTGCGTGATCGCGGGGAACTTGATGTTGCCCTCGCTGTCGACAGGAAGCTCGGAGACGTCGCCGATGCGGAAGCGGTTCCACGGCACCGTCTGCTTGATCGTCTCGGACTTGTCGCCCTCCGAACCCCACACGGTCGGGCCGATGTGCGGCTCCTCGGAGGGCCCCACGACGACCGCGCCCGCGCCGTCGCCGAACAGGAAGGCGGTGGCCCGGTCCTCCAGGTCGGTCAGGTCGGACAGCCGCTCCACGCCGATGACGAGTACGTACTCCGCCGAGCCCTCCACGACCATGCCCTTGGCGAGCGTGAGGCCGTAGCCGAAGCCCGCGCAGCCGGCCGAGATGTCGAAGGCGGCGGCCTTGTTCGTACCGAGCTTGTCGGCGATCTCGGTGGCGACCGCCGGAGTCTGGCTGAAGTGCGAGACGGTGGCGACGACGACCCCGCCGATCTGATGGGCGGCGACCCCGGCGTCGGCGATCGCCTTGCCGGCCGCCTCGATCGACATCGCGGCGACGGTCTCCTCGGCGTTCGCCCAGTGCCGGGTCTCGATGCCGGAGCGGGAGCGGATCCACTCGTCGGAGGAGTCGATCTTCTCCAGGATCACCTCGTTCGGCACCACCCGGACCGGGCGGTAACCGCCGACGCCGAGGATACGAGCGTATGGAGCGCCCTTCCGTGCCTTGATCTTCGACATGCTCTCGGGCTCCTAATCAGGCGCTGTGCTCGGCGATGAGGTCGCGAGCGGCGTCGAGGTCGTCGGGGGTCTTCAGGGCCAGGGTCTTGACGCCCGGCAGCGCGCGCTTGGCGATACCGGTCAGGGTGCCACCGGGGCACACCTCGATCAGCGCGGTCGCGCCCAGCTTCTGGAACGTCTCCATGCACAGGTCCCAGCGGACCGGGTTGGCGACCTGGCCGACCAGTCGCTGCAGCACCTCGGCGCCGGTCTCGACGGCCTGCCCGTCCTTGTTCGAGACGTACGTGACCGTCGGCTCGCCGGGCGTCAGCGCCTCGGCGGCCTGCGCGAGGGCGTCGACCGCGGGGGCCATGTGGCGCGTGTGGAACGCGCCCGCCACCTTCAACGCGACGACACGGCGCACACCTTCGGGCTTGTCCGCCTCCAGTGCGGCGAGCTGCTCCAGGGTGCCGGCGGCGACGACCTGCCCGGCGCCGTTCACGTTCGCCGGGGTCAGGCCCAGCTTCTCCAGGTGCGGGATCGTCGTCTCCGGGTCGCCGCCGAGCAGCGCCGACATGCCCGTGGGGGTGATCGCGGCGGCCTCGGCCATCGCCAGACCCCGCCGGCGGACGAGCGTCAGCGCGGCCGTGTCCTCAAGGACGCCCGCGAAGGCGGCCGCGGTGATCTCGCCGACGCTGTGGCCGGCTACGGCACCGGGAACAACGCCCACCCGTCGTCCACCACCACCCTCAACCGAGGCCCTTCGGGCCACTGCGTCAATTCCGAGTGCCGCGGCGGACAGCAGACCCGCGGCGACCAGCAGCGGCTGGGCCACGGCGGTGTCCCGGATGGCGTCGGCGTCGGCCTGCGTTCCGTAGTGGGCGAGGTCGAGCCCGATGACGTCCGACCACGCGGCGATGCGGTCGGCGGCGCCGGGGAGATCGAGCCAGGGAGACAGGAAGCCGGGCGCCTGGGCGCCCTGTCCGGGAGCGACGAGTACGAGCACTCTCACACTCTCTCTTGGGGACGGCCGGGGCCGCCCGTGGGGACAAGGACGAAGAACCGCAGGGGGTTTTGTGGGCCCCCGACAAAAGACTAGGCCTGGGGATCTCCCTCGGTCAGCCGCCCCAGGATCAGTGCGATCCGCAACGTGAACGCGGAGCGTACATCAGAAGGCGACCATCCGGTGACGTCAGTCACACGTCGGAGCCGGTAGCGCACGGTGTTCGGGTGAACGAAAAGCATCCGGGCCGCGCCTTCGAGACTGGACGCCTGTTCCAGATACACGCTGAGGGTCTCCAGGAGCGCGGAGCCCGCCTCCTCCAGCGGTCTGTAGATCTCCTCCACCAGTTGCTCGCGCGCGCTGGGGTCACCGGCGATCGCGCGCTCCGGCAGCAGATCGTCCGCCAGTACCGGCCGCGGGGCGTCCTGCCAGGCAAAACACGCCTTGAGTCCCGCGGCGGCGGCCTGCGCGGACCGGGTCGCGGCGAGCAGATCGGGGACTACGGGACCGGCGACCACCGGGCCTGCGGCAAAGGGCCCGATGAGCGACTTGGCGACGGCGATCGGGTTGTCGCTCCCACCGGCGATCACCACGAGCCGGTCCCCGAGCACGCCCGTGAGCACCTGGAGCTTGGCGTGCCGGGCGGCCCGCCGGATGGCCTCGACCGTCAACTCACTGTCACCGTCGGGAGCCGTACCCAGCACCACGCACACATGTTCCGGCGAGTTCCAGCCGAGCGCGGCGGCCCGGCTGACGGCCCCCTCGTCGGCCTCCCCGCTGAGCACCGCGTTGACGACGAGCGACTCGAGGCGAGCGTCCCAGGCACCGCGTGCCTCGGCGGCCTGGGCGTAGACCTGGGCGGTGGCGAAGGCGATCTCACGGGCGTATACGAGGAGCGCCTCGCGCAGCACGGACTCGTCACCGGGAGCGGCCACCTCGTCGATGGCCGACTCCATGACCTCGATGGTGGTCCGCACCATCTCCACGGTCTGCCGCAGGGTGATGGCGCGGGTCAGCTCACGCGGCGCGGTCCCGAACACATCGGTGGAGATGGCCTGAGGGGCGTCCGGACGCCGGAACCACTCGGTGAACGCGGCGATACCCGCCTGGGCCACCAGACCGATCCACGAACGGTTCTCCGGGGGCATCGCCCGGTACCACGGCAACGTCTCGTCCATGCGCGCGATGGCCTGCGCGGCGAGACTTCCGGACGACTTCTCCAGTCGCCTCAGGGTCGCGGCATGCGGATGGATGGAATGCGCTGCGGGCTCGGGGTGGCTGGCTTCGGGTTCGGGCACGGGGACAAGACTGCCTCATCGGGCCGGGACCGTGTGGCGGGGGTCCCGGAGGGCCCGGGAGTACGGGACTACGGTGGGGGGCGTGATGGACGTACGGCGCGCCGGCGAGCGCTACCGCGGTGGGGACCCGGACGCCGGGATCGAGTCCCTGCACGCCTTCAGCTTCGGCCCGCACTACGACCCGGACAACCTCCGCTTCGGCGCGGTGATCGCGTGCAACGAGGAGCGGCTCGCACCCGGCGCGGGCTTCGACGAGCACCCGCACAGCCACACGGAGATCGTCACCTGGGTCGTCGAGGGCGAACTGACCCACCGCGACTCCACGGGCCGCACATCGGTGATCCGCCCCGGCGACGTCCAGCGCCTGAGCGCCGCGGCGGGCGTGCGTCACGTGGAACGCAACGACGCCGAGACCCCCCTGGTCTTCGTCCAGATGTGGCTGGCCCCCCTGGAACCGGGCGGCGCCCCGGCCTACGAGGTGGTCCACGGCATCGCGGACTCCACCCCGTACGCCGTCCCGCAGGCGGGTGCGATGCTCCACGTACGCCGACTGGCGGCGGGGGAGCGGACGGCGGTACCGGACGCGGCGTACCTCTACGTCCATGTCGTACGCGGCGAAGTGCGGCTGGACGGGGAGGAGTTGGGTCCGGGGGACGCGGCGAGGATCACGGGGGCGAAGGGCCTGGATGCGGTGGGGGTGACGGAGGCGGAGCTGCTGGCGTGGGAGATGACCGCGGGATGAGGGAATGCTCGACGGCAGCGTGACGGCGGGCCCGGTCCGTTCTGTCCTGGTTTGGGCGGATGAGCACCTGTTTACTTGCCCCTGAGCTTTCCCTCATGGCCCTTCCCATCCGTGGTCCAGGCGTGTTCGTCTGGGAATCAGCGAGGGGAGACCATGTGTACGCGCACGAGGAACAGAAGCAGCAGTCCGGCCCCGGTAAGCCGTTGAAGCCGGTGACGCCGCCGCACATGGCCGGGTTGCCGGCGCTGCAGCGGCTCGCGGGCAACGCGGCCGTGACGAAAGCCATCGAGGAGCAGCGTCATCAGCACGACGCACACTGCGGCCACAGTCAGCCGGTGCAGCGCTCTACGACGGCCGGAGCGGTTGTGCAGCGCGCACCGGGGGATGAACAGGACGAGTTGTACGCACACCCGCCGGGACCGTCGGTCAGGGTTCGCGGGCCCCGCTCGTCCCGCCAAAAGGGGCGTACGCCGAACCAGTTGACGGCCGCAGAATGGCAGCAACTGCCGGAAGCGGTCCGGGAGAGCGCAAACAAGGAACGTCTGGAAATCCACAGCGATCCACAGACACTTCAAGAGACCGACCAGATGCTCCACCACACGCTGGGCGGCATTCGGCGGCTCACGCCGGACATACCCCCCACCGCCGGCCGCGGCCACGTGCTCGAAGCCCTCGGTAAAAACGATCCGCAGACGGCCGGCTACTGGCAGGGGCAGGACGCACGCGACCGGGGCATCGGTCGGGAGGCGCGTACGGCCCTGGACGCCTACCAGAGCGGTCCGGACACCCGACAGGAGCGTCGCCAGCAGGTGGAGAACGCGCTGGGCAGTGCGCCACCGAGCCAGGTCGACGTGCTGCGGCAGCTTCTGGAGCGGTACGAGGGTGTGGCGATCGGCGGAACGCACCACGAGGCACCGGTCTGGCAGTTCCTGGCCACCAACATGGCGGACATCAAGTCCGCTGGTGTGGGGACCGTGTACCTGGAGAGCATCCGCGCGGACAGCTACCAGGCCGACGTGGACAAGTACCTGGCGACGGGAGAGATGTCCCCTTCGCTCCAGGAGTTCGTCCGACGCTATGACACCAGGATGGGGCTCACGGGCAGAGGGATGGAGTCCCTGCTGCAGGCGGCTCGGAGCCATGGGATGCGGGTGAAGGGGGTGGACGGACGTCCGGCTCGTCGACCCGCGATGCACGCCGACGCGCTGTACCAGCGGGCTGCGACCATGAACACGTACGCGTCGCAGATGGTTCACCGTGACCGGCGACGGCCTTCGGCGGCTTCCCACGGTTACCTCATGGAGCTCGGCGCGGCACACACAGGGGCGCACCGGGGCCCGACGACGGATGTATCGGTGTACGGGACGCCCTTCAGCCAGGGCGAGGAGTTCCCTGGCGTGGACGATCTGTTGGACATCCCGCGCGTTATCCAGGACAAGGCGAGCGGATCGTTCCGATCCGGGCCGGAAGACGGCTAGCTGTATTGCGGTGCGGATCACCGGGGCGAGGGATCTGGGGGCGGTGGCGCGGACTGCGGCGGAGCTGCTGGTGTGGGGGATGACCGCCAGGTGACGGCTGTCCGGGTACGGTCCCCCCGCCAGTGCGCCGCGCCAACCTTGCGGTATTCCACGCTCGGTAAGCGGCTGATGCCGCCTTGCTCTCCGGGTGGACATTGAGGAGTACCCGTTCGGCCTCGACGCCGTCGAGCAGGGTCTCGTGCGGGGGCCGGTCCGGCCGAGGTCCTGTTCTGGGGGACTGTCGGGATGAGGGGATTTCAGCTTCCGATCTCAGCTTCCGTCGTCGGAGGTGGGCTCCTCCGCGTTGCGCCACACCGTGATGTCCACCGAGACATAGTCGCTGGGGTCGCCCTTCGGGCCCGTGCCCTCGAAGGTGACCAGCGCGATGTGTCCGGCGGGGGTGTGCACACAGAGCCGGGAACCTTTGGAGAGCTGGGTGAGCAAGACGTCCTCCGCGTACCGGGTCTGCTCGCGGCAGGTCTTCAGCGAACCCTGCTGGGCGTTGTTCAGCAGCACGACTTCCTTGCCCTTGCCGCCCACGGACTTCGACACGTCCTCGTCGTCGTAGTAGAGGTCGGCACCGTCCACGTAACGGGCGCCGATGTCGTCGTGGATCGGCTTCGGGGGCGAGTCAGTGAACCGCACGTAGTAGTTCAGCGGAATGTTGATGCCCTTGTAGCTGACCGGCTTGGGGTCGGGGCGGGGCTCGGCGGAGGCCGAGCTCGTCGCGCCGTTCGTCGTGTCGGAACCGCCCGTCGACGCCGAGGACTTCGAGTCGTGGTGCTTGTTGCCGATCGCGTACAGCAGGCCCGTGACGGCCGCGAGCGGCAGCACGACCGCCGCGACGATGACGAGGGCACGCTGCCCGCCCGAGGGCCGCGGCACGACCCGCTGTGGCTGCCAGGCCGGGGGCTGCTGGGCGTAGGGGCCGGGCTGGGGTGTGTACGGCGCGGGCTGCGGGTGGGGGCCGGGCGTGGTCGGGGAGTACGCCGCGGACGGGACGTACGCCGGGGGCTGTGCGTACGGGCCCGGGGGCGCGGACGGCGGGGGCGCCTGCGGCGGCACGGGCGGCGGTGCGGTCATCGTCGGCATCGCGTGCGCGACCGGCTGGTGGAGGGCGGTCGCCGGAGCCGCGGGCGGCGCCGCCAGCAGTTCGGCCGAGGCCGAGGCCCGCTGGGTGATCTCGGCGTCGATCGCCTCCGGCCGCCACTGCCCGGACTGGCGCAGCCCGGTGGGCGAGGCGTCCTGGCACCAGGTGATCAGTTCCGCGGGCGAGGGACGGTCCGCCGGATCCTTCGCCAGGCAGCGGGAGATGAAACGGAGCTGCTCCGTGAGGTCGCCGAGGTCGGGTTCCTCATGGACGATCCGGTACAGCACGGCGTGCGTCGGGCCGACCCCGTACACCGACCTGCCGCACGCCGCGTAGGCGGCCACCAGGCCGAGCGAGAACACGTCCGACGCGGGAGTGACCGGTTTGCCCCGCGCCTGTTCCGGCGCCATGAATGCCGGGGTGCCGACCGAGACGCCGGTCCCGGTCAGGGCCGTGGCGTCGGTGGCGCGTGCGATGCCGAAGTCGATGACCCGGGGGCCGTCTGCGGCGAGCAGCACGTTGGAGGGCTTCAGGTCGCGGTGGACGATGCCCGCTCCATGGATGACGGACAGCGCCTCGGCCATTCCGGCGAGCAGCAGCAGGACCGTGGGCACCGGGAGCGGACCGTGTTCGGTGACGGCCGCGGCCAGTGAGGGGCCGGGGACGTAGGCGGTGGCCAGCCACGGGTGTGTGCCCTCGGTGTCGAAGTCGATGACCGGGGCGGTGCAGAGGCCCTGCACCCTTTGGGCCGCCTTGACCTCCTGGCGGAATCTGCGGCGGAACTCGGGATCCTCGCCGAACTCCGGCCGGATGGTCTTGAGCGCGATCGGATGTCCGCCCGGTGTGTACGACAGGTACACCGTCCCCATGCCGCCCGAGCCGAGCCGGGCCGCGAGCCGGTAGCCCGCCACGACCACCGGGTCGCCGCTCTCCAGCGGACGGAACTGGCCATCCGGTTGAAGCCCGCCCATCGTGCTCCCCCGAAACCTGTCGGTGCGTCAGGCCATGGCCTGCAGGGGGAGGTTATCCGAAAGGACCTGCGAATGGATCAACGACTGCCGTGCGACTCCGCCAGCACGGCATCCGTGAACGGCGTCCACGCCTCGATGGCCCACGGTCCGAACGCCCGGTCCGTGAGGGCCACGCACGCGATGCCCGCCTCCGGGTCGATCCACAGGAACGTCCCCGACTGCCCGAAGTGCCCGAACGTCCGTGTCGACGACGAACCCCCCGTCCAGTGAGGCGACTTGGAGTCCCGGATCTCGAAGCCGAGCCCCCAGTCGTTGGGGTTCTGGTGGCCGTAGCCCGGCAGGACACCCTTTGTGCCCGGGTACTGGACGGTCATCGCCTCGGCCACCGTCCGACGGTCCAGCAGCCGCGGCGCCTGCACCTCGGCGGCGAAGCGCACGAGGTCGTCGACCGTGGAGACCCCGTCCTTGGCCGGAGAGCCGTCGAGCGTGGTCGACGCCATGCCCAGCGGCTCCAGCACCGCCTGGCGCAGATACTCCGCGAACGGGATGTCCGTGGCCTTCGCCACATGGTCGCCCAGCACCTCGAACCCGGCGTTCGAGTACAGCCGCCGCTCCCCGGGCGCCGACGTCACCCGGTGCTCGTCGAACGCCAGCCCGGACGTGTGCGCGAGAAGGTGACGGACCGTGGAGCCGGCCGGCCCGGCGGGCTCGTCCAGCTCGATCGCCCC
>CBFHCJ010000115.1:0-12997 GCA_965654005.1 uncultured Streptomyces sp.
CGATGCCGTTGTGGACCATCTTCGAGAAGTGGCCCGCGCCCACCTTGCCCGCGTGCACATAGCCGTACGGGCCCTCCGGCTTGAGCGCCTCGAAGATCGGCCGCAGCCGGTCGACGTGCTCTTTGTCGCCGCCGACCATGAGGGCGTAACCGTTCTGCAGGCCCCACACGCCGCCGGAGACGCCCGCGTCGACGAAGCCGATGCCCTTGGCCGCCAGTTCCTCGGCGTGCTTCTCGTCGTCGGTCCAACGGGAGTTGCCGCCGTCGACCACCGTGTCGCCGGGTGACAGGAGACCGACGAGCTCGTCGATGACGGACTGGGTGGGGGCGCCGGCGGGCACCATCACCCAGACCACACGGGGCCCTTCGAGCTTCTCCACGAGCTCGGTCAGGCTGTTGACATCGGAGACCTCGGGATTGCGGTCGTAGCCGATGACGGTGTGGCCCGTGCGGCGGATGCGCTCGCGCATGTTGCCGCCCATCTTGCCGAGGCCGATGAGGCCCAACTGCATCGTCGTCATATCAGTTCACTTCTTCCTGAGCGTGCGGTAGGCGGCCACGAGAGCGGTGGTGGAGGGGTCGAGACCGGGCACGTCCGCGCCTTCGGTCAGGGCCGGTTCGACGCGCTTGGCGAGGACCTTGCCCAGCTCGACGCCCCACTGGTCGAAGGAGTCGATGTCCCAGACGGCGCCCTGGACGAACACCTTGTGCTCGTACAACGCGATCAGCTGGCCGAGGACCGACGGAGTCAGCCGGGTGGCCAGGACGGTCGTGGTGGGACGGTTGCCCCGGAAGGTGCGGTGCGGCACCTGCTCCTCCGGCACCCCCTCCGCCCTTACCTCCTCGGCGGTCTTGCCGAAGGCGAGCGCCTGGCCCTGGGCGAACATGTTCGCCATCAACAGGTCGTGCTGCGCCCTCAGTTCGTCGCTCAGTTCGTCCACCGGGTCGGCGAAGCCGATCAGGTCTGCCGGGATCAGCTTGGTGCCCTGGTGCAGCAACTGGTAGTAGGCGTGCTGGCCGTTGGTGCCGGGCGTGCCCCACACCACGGGCCCGGTCTGCCACTCCACCGGACGCCCCTCGCGGTCCACGGACTTGCCGTTGGACTCCATGTCCAGCTGCTGCAAGTAGGCGGTGAACTTGGACAGGTAGTGCGAGTACGGCAGCACCGCGTGCGACTGGGCATCGAAGAAATTGCCGTACCAGATGCCCAACAGCCCCAGGATCAGTGGGGCGTTGGCCTCGGCGGGCGCGTTCTCGAAGTGCTCGTCGACGATGCGGAAGCCGTCGAGCATCTCCCGGAACCGCTCCGGGCCGATGGCGGTCATCAGCGACAGGCCGATCGCCGAGTCGTACGAGTAACGGCCGCCGACCCAGTCCCAGAACTCGAACATGTTGTCAGGGTCGATGCCGAACTCGGCGACCTTCCCGGCGTTCGTCGACAGGGCGACGAAGTGCTTGGCGACCGCCTTGTCTCCCCCGCTCTCGACTTCGCTCGAGCGGGAGGTGCCCCCATCATCCAGTCCCCTGAGGAGCCAGGATCGCGCGGCGGTCGCGTTGGTGATCGTCTCGATCGTGGTGAACGTCTTGGACGCGACGATGAACAGGGTCTGAGCCGGGTCGAGGTCCCTGACCGCCTCGTGCAGGTCGGCGCCGTCCACATTCGAGACGAACCGGAAGGTCAGCGAGCGGTCGGAGAAGGCGCGAAGAGCCTCGTACGCCATTGCCGGGCCCAGATCCGAGCCGCCGATGCCGATGTTGACGACATTGCGGATCCGCCTGCCGGTGTGGCCCGTCCAGTCGCCCGAGCGGACCCGGTTCGCGAAGGCGGTCATCTTGTCGAGCACCGCGTGGACCTTGGGCACCACGTTCTCGCCGTCGACCTCGATCACGGCGTCCCGCGGGGCGCGCAGCGCGGTGTGCAGGACGGCGCGGTTCTCGGTGACGTTGATCTTCTCGCCGCGGAACATGGCGTCCCGCTGCCCGAACACGTCGGTGGCGGTGGCCAGTTCGCGGAGCAAAGCGAGGGTCTCGTCGTTGACCAGGTGCTTGGAGTAGTCGACGAGCAGATCGCCGACGCGCACGGTGTAGCGCTGGGCCCGCTCGGGGTCGCGGTCGAACAGGTCGCGCAGGTTCGGGTTCAGCAGGGTCCCCGCGCGGTGGTCCTCCAGGGCCGTCCATTCGGGCCGGCGGGTGAGCCTGGGGTGGTCAGACATGGCTGGCGTTCTCCTTGGCGCTCTCGCCGCGCAGGGCGATGGCGTACATCTCGTCCGCGTCGAGGCGGCGCAGTTCCTCGGCGATCAGTTCGGAGGTGGGACGCACCTTCAGCGCCAGGGTGCGCGGGGGCTGGCCCGGCAGGGTGAGCGTGGCCAGCGGGCCCTCGGGGCGGTCGATGACGATCTCGCCCCTCGCGGTTCCCAGCCGGACGGCCGTGATGACCGGCCCGGCGGTGACGATCCGGTCGACGGGCACCTTCAGGCGGGCCTCCAGCCAGCGGGCCAGCAGCTCGGCTGCCGGGTTCTCCGCCTCGGCCTCCACGGCCGCTGAGGTCACATCCGTACGGGCCTGGTCGAGCGCGGCGGCCAGCATCGACCGCCACGGCGTGAGCCGGGTCCAGGCAAGGTCGGTGTCGCCCGGCGCGTACGAGGCGATCCGGGTCTCCAGCACGGCCAGCGGGTCCTCGACGGCGTACAGGTCGGTGATCCGGCGCTGGGCGAGGGCGCCCAGCGGGTCCTTGGCCGGGTTGTCCGGCGCGTCCACCGGCCACCACACGACGACGGGCGCGTCCGGCAGCAGCAGCGGAAGGACCACCGAGTCGGCGTGGTCGGACACCTCGCCGTACATCCGCAGGACGACCGTCTCGCCGGTGCCCGCCTCCGAGCCGACCCGGACCTCGGCATCCAGCCGGGAGGTGGTGCGGTCCCGGGGCGTGCGGGCGTGCCGCTTGATGACGACCAGGGTGCGCGAGGGGTGTTCGCGTGAGGCGTCCTCGGCCGCCTTGATCGAGTCGTAGGCGTTCTCCTCGTCGGTCACGATGACCATCGTGAGGACCATGCCCACGGCGGGGGTGCCGATGGCGCGACGGCCCTTCACCAACGCCTTGTTGATCTTGCTTGCCGTGGTGTCGGTCAGGTCGATCTTCATGGCCTGCGCCAGCTCCGTCCGTCTCGTGCGAGCATCTCGTCGGCTTCCCCGGGACCCCAGGTGCCCGAGGGGTACTGCGCGGGCTTGCCGTGCGTGTCCCAGTACTCCTCGATCGGGTCGAGGATCTTCCACGACTCCTCCACCTCCTCCGTACGGGGGAACAGGTTGGCGTCGCCGAGCAGCACGTCCAGGATCAGCCGTTCATACGCTTCCGGGCTGGACTCGGTGAACGACTCGCCGTAGGCGAAGTCCATCGTGACGTCCCGGATCTCCATCGACGTACCCGGCACCTTCGAACCGAAGCGCACGGTCATGCCCTCGTCGGGCTGCACCCGGATGACGATCGCGTTCTCGCCGAGTTCCTCGGTGGCCGTGGAGTCGAACGGCGAGTGCGGCACCCGCTGGAAGACCACCGCGATCTCGGTGACCCGGCGGCCGAGGCGCTTGCCGGTGCGCAGGTAGAAGGGGACGCCCGCCCAGCGGCGGTTGTCGACCTCCAGCTTGACGGCCGCGTACGTGTCCGTGGTCGACTCGGGATCGGTGCCCTCTTCCTGGAGGTAGCCGCGCACCTTCTCGCCGCCTTGCCATCCGGCCGCGTACTGCCCGCGCACCGTGTGCCCGCCGAGGTCGTCCGGCAGCTTCAGCGACTTGAGGACCTTCAGCTTCTCGGTGAGCAGCGACTCGGCGTCGAAGGCGACGGGCTCCTCCATGGCGGTGAGGGCCAGCAGCTGGAGCAGGTGGTTCTGGATGACGTCACGGGCGGCGCCGATGCCGTCGTAGTAGCCGGCCCGGCCGCCGATCCCGATGTCCTCGGCCATGGTGATCTGGACGTGGTCGACGTACGACCGGTTCCAGATCGGCTCGTACATCTGGTTGGCGAAGCGCAGCGCCAGGATGTTCTGGACGGTCTCCTTGCCGAGGTAGTGGTCGATGCGGAAGACCTGGTCCGGCTCGAACACGTCGTGCACGATGGCGTTCAGCTCGCGTGCGCTCGCCAGATCGTGGCCGAACGGCTTCTCGATGACCGCGCGCCGCCAGGAACCCTCCGGGGCGCTCGCGAGGCCGTGCTTCTTCAGCTGCCGGACGACCTTGGGGAAGAACTTCGGCGGTACGGAGAGGTAGAACGCGTAGTTGCCGCTCGTGCCCTGGGATGCGTCCAACTCATCGATGGCGGAACGCAGTTGCTTGAACGCGGTGTCGTCGTCGAAGTCACCGGGGATGAACCGCATGCCCTCGACGAGCTGCTGCCACACCTCCTCGCGGAACTCCGTACGGGCGTACTCGCGCACCGCGTCGTGGACCACCTGAGCGAAGTCCTGGTCGGCCCAGTCGCGCCGGGCGAAGCCGACGAGCGAGAAGCCCGGCGGCAGCAGACCGCGGTTGGCGAGGTCGTAGACGGCCGGCATCAGCTTCTTGCGGGACAGGTCACCCGTGACACCGAAGATGACCAGGCCGGAGGGGCCCGCGACACGAGGGAGACGGCGGTCCCGGGGATCGCGCAGGGGGTTGGTCCAAACCGTGGCGGTCCCGTCGGCCTCGGCGGGACTCGGTTCGGCGGCCGTCGGCTCGGCGGGATTCAGCTCGGCGGTCGTCGGCTCGGCGGTCGTCGGCTCGGCCTTCGTTTCCGGAAGCTTCTTGCTCATTCCCCGTCAACTCCCTTGCTGTTCAAAGAGGCTGCCACGGCCTGAAGCAGGTCGCCCCACGCCACCTCGAACTTGGCGACGCCCTCGTCCTCGAGCTGTCCCACGACCTCGTCGTACGAGATCCCGAGCCGCTCCACGGCCGCGAGGTCGGCGCGGGCCTGTGCGTATCCGCCGGTCACCGTGTCGCCCCGGACGTCGCCGTGGTCGGCGGTGGCGGTGAGCGTGGCCTCCGGCATGGTGTTGACCGTGCCCGGCGCGACCAGCTCGTCGACGTACAGCGTGTCCTTGTACGCAGGATCCTTCACACCGGTGGAGGCCCACAGCGGACGCTGCTTGTTGGCCCCTGCCCCGGTGAGGGCGAGCCAGCGTCCACCTGAGAAGACGTCCTCGTACGCCTCGTAGGCGAGCCGTGCGTTGGCGAGCGCGGCCTTGCCCTTGAGCGCGAGGGCCTCGTCCGTGCCGAGCTTCGTCAGACGCTTGTCGATCTCGGTGTCGACGCGGGAGACGAAGAAGGAGGCGACGGAATGGATGGCGGACAGGTCGAGTCCGGCCGCCCGGGCCTTCTCCAGACCGGCCAGGTAGGCGTCCATCACCTCGCGGTAGCGCTCCAGCGAGAAGATCAGCGTGACGTTGACGCTGATACCCCGGCCGATGACCTCGGTGATGGCCGGGAGACCGGCCCGGGTCGCCGGGATCTTGATCATCACGTTCGGGCGGTCGACCAGCCAGGCGAGCTGCTCGGCCTCGGCGATCGTCGCCGCGGTGTTGTGGGCGAGCCGCGGGTCGACCTCGATGGAGACCCGGCCGTCCCGGCCGTTCGTTCCGTCGTAGACGGTCCGCAGTACGTCGGCTGCGGCGCGGACGTCGGCGGTCGTCATCATGCGGACGGCCTCGTCGACCGTCACTCCGCGCACGGCGAGGCCGGCCAGCTGCTCCTCGTAGCCCTCTCCGGAGCCGATGGCGGCCTGGAAGATCGACGGGTTGGTGGTGACGCCCACCACATGCTTGGCCGCGACGAGTTCGGCGAGGTTGCCGGACGCGATCCGCTTGCGGGAGAGGTCGTCGAGCCAGATGGAGACACCCTCGTCGGACAGGTGCTTCAGGGGCTCCGCGACTGCGGTTGCTTCGGTCACTATGATCATCTTCTTTCTGGCGATCGGATCAACCGCGAACGGCGGCGAGAGATCCCTTGGCGGCGGTGGCCACGTTCTCGGCGGTGAAGCCGAACTCGGCGAACAGGGTCCTGGCGTCGGCGGAGGCTCCGAAGTGCTCCAGGGAGACGATGCGGCCGTCGTCTCCGACGTACCGGTACCAGGTCAGCCCGATGCCCGCCTCGACCGCCACGCGGGCCCTCACGGACGGCGGCAGGACGCGCTCGCGGTACTCGGCGGGCTGCTCCTCGAACCACTCCACGGACGGCATCGACACCACCCGGGTGCCCACGCCCTCGACCTCCAGCCGTTCGCGCGCGGCGACGGCGAGCTGGACCTCGGAGCCGGTGGCGATGAGGATGACGTCCGGGGTTTTGGTGGACGACTCCTTCAGGACGTAACCGCCCTTCGCCGCCTCGGGGTTCGGGGCGTACGTGGGAACGCCCTGGCGGGTGAGCGCGAGACCGTGCGGTGCCGGGTTCGTGGAGTGCCGCTTGAGGATCTCGGCCCAGGCGATCGCGGTCTCGTTGGCGTCGGCCGGGCGAACGATGTTCAGGCCCGGGACGGCGCGCAGCGAGGCCAGGTGCTCGACGGGCTGGTGGGTCGGGCCGTCCTCGCCGAGACCGATGGAGTCGTGCGTCCACACATATGTGACGGGGAGCTGCATCAGGGCGGACATACGGACGGCGTTGCGCATGTAGTCGGAGAACACCAGGAAGGTGCCGCCGTAGATACGGGTGTTGCCGTGCAGCGCGATGCCGTTCATCTCCGCGGCCATCGAGAACTCGCGGATGCCGAAGTGGATCGTACGGCCGTACGGGTCCGCCTCGGGCAGCGGGTTGCCCTTCGGCAGGAATGAGCTGTTCTTGTCGATGGTGGTGTTGTTCGAGCCGGCCAGGTCGGCGGAACCGCCCCACAGCTCGGGGACCACCGCGCCGAGCGCCTGGAGGACCTTGCCGGAGGCGGCACGGGTGGCCACCGACTGGCCGGGTTCGAACACCGGCAGCGCGTCTTCCCAGCCCTCCGGCAGCTGACCGGCCACGATGCGGTCGAACAGCTTCGCGCGCTCCGGCTGCGCGGTGCGCCACTCGGCGATCCGCTTGTCCCAGGCGGCGTGCGCCTCGGCGCCGCGGTCGAGGGCCCGGCGGGTGTGGGCCAGCACCTCGTCCGCGACCTCGAAGGTCTTCTCGGGGTCGAAACCGAGGACGCGCTTGGTGGCGGCGACCTCCTCCGCGCCGAGGGCCGAGCCGTGGGACGCCTCGGTGTTCTGCGCGTTCGGTGCGGGCCAGGCGATGATCGTGCGCATCGCGATGATCGAGGGGCGCTCGGTCTCCGCCTGCGCCGCCGTGAGCGCCGTGTACAGCGCGTGGACGTCGATGTCGCCGCTCTCGGCGGGCTCGACGCGCTGCACGTGCCAGCCGTACGCCTCGTACCGCTTCAGCACGTCCTCGGAGAAGGCGGTCGCGGTGTCGCCCTCGATGGAGATGTGGTTGTCGTCGTAGAGGAAGACGAGGTTGCCGAGCTTCTGGTGGCCGGCGAGCGAGGAGGCCTCGGCGCAGACGCCCTCCTCCAGGTCGCCGTCGGAGACGATCGCCCAGATCGTGTGGTCGAAGGGCGAGGTGCCCTCGGGGGCCTCCGGGTCGAACAGGCCGCGCTCGTAGCGGGCGGCCATCGCCATGCCCACCGCGTTGGCGCCGCCCTGGCCGAGCGGCCCCGTGGTGGTCTCGACGCCGGCGGTGTGCCCGTACTCGGGGTGACCGGGCGTCTTCGAGCCCTGCGTGCGGAACGCCTTCAGGTCGTCCAGCTCCAGCTCGTACCCGGCGAGGAAGAGCTGGGTGTAGAGGGTCAGCGAGGTGTGGCCGGGGGAGAGGACGAAACGGTCACGGCCGGTCCACTCGGGGTCCGCCGGATCGTGCCGCATCACCTTGTGAAAGATCGTGTACGCGGCAGGGGCCAGGCTCATCGCGGTGCCCGGGTGGCCGTTGCCGACCTTCTGCACCGCGTCGGCGGCCAGAACGCGAGCGGTGTCGACGGCTCGCCGGTCGAGCCCGGTCCATTCGAATCCTTCTGAGCTCTGGGCAGTCATCTTCAACAAGTCCTCACTGGAGTGGGGGCGCTGCCGTAACGCGTTCAAAACTAAAAGTCTGACTTTTGCCGGGAAAGGTGCCCGTGTGTCAGCCTTCGGTGAAAGTGGGACACCGGCAGTGGAGCCGAGGCGGTGTGAGAAGGACATGGCGGACAGAGCGGGCGGAAGCATGCATGACGGCGACGGGATCAGGACGTACCCCTTCCCGGTCGACCTGAGCGTCTGCGGCGTCGGCATGCAGGTCGGCCCTATGGGGCCCGACCGCACCTGGCACGCGGGCGCGCCGCTCGACCGCGTCCACCGCATCGACTTCCATGTGGTGATGCTCTTCACCGGCGGCCCCGTGGCGCACATGGTGGACTTCGCCGAGTACCGCGTGACGGCCGGCGACCTGCTGTGGATCCGCCCAGGACAGGTCCACCGCATCTCCCGGACGAGCGAGTACCGCGGGACCGTGCTGACCATGCAGCCCGGCTTCCTGCCCCGCGCCACGGTGGAGGCCACCGGCCTGTACCGCTACGACCTGCCGCCCCTGCTGCACCCCGACCCGGACCAGTACGCCGGCCTCGAGGCCGCGCTCGCCCAGCTGCGCCGTGAGTACGAGGACACGACCACCCTGCCGCTGACCCTGCACACGGCGGTGCTGCGCCACTCGCTGACCGCTTTCCTGCTGCGTCTCGCGCATCTCGCGGAGAGCTCCGCGGAGGCCGCCCGCGACCGTGCCGACACCACCTTCACCCGCTTCCGGGACGCGGTCGAGAAGGGCTTCGCGACCAACCACAGCGTCAGCGCCTACGCCGACGCCCTCGGCTACTCCCGCCGCACCCTGGTCCGCGCCGTCCGCGCCGCCACCGGCCAGACGCCCAAGGGCTTCATAGACAAGCGCGTCATCCTGGAGGCCAAGCGCCTCCTCGCCCACACGGACCTGCCGATCGGCCGCGTCGGCGCCGCCGTGGGCTTCCCCGACTCGGCGAACTTCTCCAAGTTCTTCCACCAACACACCGACACCACACCGGCCGCGTTCCGGGCGGAGCTGAGATGAGCGGAGAGGGGGGCGGGCCCTCGGCCCGCTCCCCTCTCGGGACTTGCTGTCAGTGACCGAAGTCGAACCAGTTCAGGTTCACGAAGTCGTTCGGCTGGGCGCTGGTGAAGGTCAGGTAGACGTCGTGCGTGCCGGTGACGGAGCTGATGTTCGCGGGAACCGTCTTCCAGCTCTGCCAGCCGCCCGTGTAGGCCACCGCGAAGCTGCCGATCGGGGCGTTGCTGCGGCTGTCGAGGCGCACCTCGACCAGCCCGCTCACCCCGCCGACCGCACCGCTCGCGACCCGGCCGTAGAACTGCGTCGCAGCCGTGGAGCCGAAGTCGACGCCCTTGTAGAGGGCC
Source organism: uncultured Streptomyces sp. (assembly GCA_965654005.1). GTDB lineage: Bacteria > Actinomycetota > Actinomycetes > Streptomycetales > Streptomycetaceae > Streptomyces. The sequence goes on from CBFHCJ010000115.1 coordinate 9,404, forward strand.
CAGTCGCCGTTCGCGAGTGAGCCGATGTCCTGGCCGCCGCCGGTGTCCGTGGTGGTCTCGGTGGTCACGCCGGACCGGCTGTCGTACGACTCGGCCTGGATCGGGCCGTACGCGTCCCGATTGCCGGACGGCGGGGGCGTGGTACCGCTCCCGCCGCCGGAGGACTGAAGCACCTGGACGTAGTCGACCACCATCGGGTGGCCGGACTCGGTGTCGCTGCTCGGGCCGCCGCCGAACGCGTCCGGGAAGGCGCCGCCCATCGCCACGTTCAGGATGACGAAGAAACCGTGGTCGGTGGCGTTGGCCCAGGTCGTCGCGTCGACCTGGTTCGCGGTGACCGTCTGGTAGTTGACGCCGTCGACGTAGAAGCGGATCGCCTCGGGGCTCACCGAGCGGTCCCACTCCATGGTGTAGGTGTGGAAGCCCGACTGGCAGGTGGTGCCCGGACAGGCGGTCGAGTTGCCGATGCCGGTGGTCTCGTTGCACGGGCCGCCCGGGTCGGTGCCGCAGTGCATCGTGGCCCACACCTTGTTCAGCCCCTGGATGTTCTCCATGATGTCCAACTCGCCGACGCCCGGCCAGTTCTGGTAGTTGCCCCGGTACGGCGCTCCCAGCATCCAGAACGCGGGCCAGTAGCCTTTGGCGGCGGTGCCGGTGACGTCCGGCATCTGCAGCCGGGCCTCGACGCGCAGCTTGCCGCCGGCCGGGGGCTGGAAGTCGGTGCGGGTGGTCTCGATGCGGCCCGACGTCCAGTTGCCGGCCGAGTCGCGCAGCGGGGTGATGCGCAGGTTGCCGTTGCCGTCGAGTGAGACGTTCTTCGTGCTGGACGTCATCGTCTCGACCTCGCCGGTGCCCCAGTTGGTGGGGCCGCCCGGATACGAAGTACCGGTGTCGTACTGCCAGTTGGAGGTGTCGACGCCGGAGCCGGCGGCGCCGTTGAAGTCGTCGAGGAAGACCTGGGTCCAGCCTGAGGGGGGTGTGGGGGCGGAGGCGTTCGCGGGCAGGGTGGCGGCCGTGGCGGCCACCATGGCGAGCACCGTCGTACCGAGCGCGGCGACGAGCGCGCGCCGCAGGGGCCGCCATCTCGCGGATATGCCAGAAGTGTCCTTCATGGGTGCCTCTTCGTACGGAGTGGGGGTGTGCGGGTGTGCGTGAGAACGGGGGAGACGTGCAGTTTGACTGTGAGAGCGCTCTCAGGCCGCGCCGCCAATGTGCTCTCCGCCACCCCGGCCGTCAAGAGGAAAAGTCGAGAAAAGTCCTTTCGTCCTGCGGGAGTTCAGGGCATGAAGCAGAAGTAGCCCAGTGCCTCACGTGAGAGCGCTCCCCTCCTTTCCATCATGTCGCCGAGCGCTCGTAGGACTTGTGACCCGCCACCGAGCTGTTGCCCAGCCCTTGGCGTCGTGCAGACCGACACAGCCGTGGCTGGTGCTGCTGCGGCCGAACATCGAGGTCGAGGCCCGCTGATTGCCGTGCACGAACGTGCCGGAGGTGGTCAGGCGCTGGGCGTGCGGCACGTCCTGCGTCTGTTTCTGCATGGGTTGTTCTTTGAATGCGAGGGGCGCTGCCTGAGATTCCCGTGAAGAACGGGCCGTGAGTCGACCGGTGTCCTCAGCGCGCCTCCGGCTGCCACCCCAACGCCCGCGAGATGCCCCGCGCCGCAAGCCGCACCGCCGGGATCAAGACCGGTACCTGCGCGCCGAGTCGGGGGACCACGACCGACACCGCGGCGACCACTGTGCCGCCCCGGCCGCGCACGGGAGCCGCCACCGAGAGCGCGTCGTCGGTGACCTGACGGCTGCTCACTGCCACCCCCGAGTGCCGCACTTCGGCCAGCTCCCGGCGCAGTCGCGCGGGATCCGTGATGGTGTGCGGGGTGAACGCGGCGAGCGGCCCGTCGCAGTACTCCTCCTGGAACGCCTGGTCGCCGTGGGCGAGCAGGGCGAGCCCCACCCCGGTGGCGTGCAGCGGCCAGCGGGCGCCGACCCGGATGTGCACGCCGACGGCCGAGCGCCCGGAGATCCACTCGATGTACACGACGTCGGCGCCGTCGCGCACCGCGAGCTGCACGTTCTCGTGCGTCGCCTCGTACAGGTCCTCCAGGTACGGCAGCGCGACCTGCCGCAGCGCGAGTCCGCGCGGGGCGAGCGCCGCCACCTCCCACAGTCTGAGGCCCACGTGGTAGACGCCGTCCGCGTCCCGCTCCAGCGCGCCCCACTCGGCCAGCGCGCCCACGAGCCGGTGCGCGGTGGTGAGGGTCAGCCCGGCGCGGCGGCTGATGTCGGTCAGGCAGAGCGCCGGATGCGTGTGGTCGAAGGCGGCGAGCACGGCGAGCAGCCGGTCGGGTGCGGAGCGCGCGGACGGTGGCGCTCCTTCTGCGGAGCGCCGGCTCGTCGGAGGTACGGCGTCGGTCATCGGTACGGCGTCGGTCATCGGTACGGCGTCGGTCATCGGTACGGCGTCACCCGAGCCCGGTCTCGGCGACTCGCTGCAGAAGCGAGTGCAGCGCGTCCCGCTCGGTGGCTTCGAGGGGCTGGAGCAGTTCGTTGGTGACGCGCAGTCCGGCCTCGTCGGTGTCGCGCAGGAAGGCGCGGCCGGCCTCGGTCAGGACGACGATGCGGCTGCGCCGGTCGTCGGGGGAGGGGCGGCGTTCGGCGAATCCGAGCTTCTCCAGGTCGTCGACCAGTCCGACGATCGCGCTCGGGTCGTAGCCCAGGGAGGTGCTCAGTTCGCGCTGGAGGGAGCCCTCGGCGGTGCTGAGGAAGCGCAGCACAGCGTAGTGGCGCAGACGCAGGCCCGACTCCTGGAGGAAGGAGTTGAACAGCTGCCCTGAGCGCAGCCCGAGCCGGTAGAGCAGATAACCGGTGTCCGCGTGCAGCCCCCGCATCCACGGCTCCTGGGCGTCGATGGAGGCGGCGGAGGTCGGGACGTGCTGCTGGCCGGCGATGACGGGCTCCCTGGGCCGGGCCCCCGGGCGGAGGCGGCGACGTATGTGCTTCCCCACAGCATGCCGCACGAACGGGAGGGGCAACAACTATTGACGACAACAATGATTGTCTTTAGCTTCGATCTCGTAGCAGCCCCCGCCGCCGGTGCCGCAGCGCATCCGGCGGCAGACCGTCTTGAAGGGACCCGCTCGTGCCCAGCATCGATCTCACCGGCAAGGTGGCCGTCGTCACCGGCAGCGGCCGTGGCCTCGGCCTGGCATACGCGCACGCCCTGGCCGCAAACGGCGCCTCCGTGGTCGTGAACGACGTCGACGAGGCCGTGGCCGAGCAGGCCGTGAAGTCCATCACCGAGGCGGGCGGCAAGGCCGTCGCCGAGGTGGTCGCGGTCGGTACGTCCGAGGCCGCCGACCGGCTGGTCGCCCGCGCGGTGGAGGAGTTCGGCCGGCTCGACATCCTGGTCACCAACGCCGGCATCCTGCGCGACAAGGTGCTGTGGAAGATGACCGACGACGACTTCGACGCGGTGATCACCACCCACCTCAAGGGCACCTTCACCTGCGCCCGCGCCGCCGCCGTGCGGCTGCGCGAGCAGGGCGAGGGCGGCACCCTGATCCTGGTCGGCTCCCCGGCCGGCCAGCGCGGCAACTTC
>CBFHCJ010000116.1:0-12926 GCA_965654005.1 uncultured Streptomyces sp.
ACGTCGACCGACGCCTCAACCGCCAAGCGCCGCGCTATCGCATTGTCTACCGCTTTCTCGACCCGGTGCCCGACAACGCAGACCGCGACCGGCGGCCACGGCTACAGGTCCTCGCGGTCGGCCCTCGCTACCTGTCCGAGGCATACGAGCGAGCAGTCTCCAGGCTCGCCCGCCCAGAGGTAGCGGGGGAACGCTCAGTCCAGCCGACACGCCCCTCTGCCCAACCCACTCTGCAGCAACGCGGACAGCGCGCGGGGGAACGAAGCCGACGAGCCCAGGACGAGCAGCGCCAGCCTCGACAAGACTCTCCTCGCCATCGGCATCATCGGTAGGGCATGTTGCCCAGGCCTTGCGGCCCGCACATGCACAGTTGGACGAGGATCATGGAGATGGCGCGACCGCCGGCGCGTAAGAAGCGGCAGACGAGTCGAGCTGTACGCCGGATTCTGTCACCCGGTTGCCTCGCGGCGGCCGGGGAGACGGCCATCCATCTAGGACTGACGTTGCCGCCAGCCTCGTGCTGTCTACCCGCAGACTCGGGCGAGCAGCCCTCGAACGTCCGCGCAGGAGCACCGAGGCGCTCCCTCTTGACCTTGCTCCGGGTGGGGTTTACCTAGCTGCCCAGGTCACCCTGGGCACTGGTGGTCTCTTACACCACCGTTTCACCCTTGCCGAGGACCGAGGTCCCCGGCGGTCTGCTTTCTGTGGCACTGTCCCGCGGGTCACCCCGGGTGGCCGTTAGCCACCACCCTGCTCTGTGGAGTCCGGACGTTCCTCGACGGGGCATGTTGCCCCGACGCGGCCGTCCACTCGGCTCGTCTGCCGCGCTGACTATGTTAAAGGACTGAATCGCTGGCCTGCGCCATTCGGTTCCCCTCACCGCGCGGCCGAGCTCGCACAAGCTCCTGCGGTCACCGTCCCAGCCCGGGAGACACCACCCTCTCCTGCGCGACTGCCAGGCACGGTCAGGCGCCGAAGGGCAGTACCTGCTGAACGGCCAGGTCGTCGCGGAGAGCTGGTACCAGGCACGTATTTGAAGTACGCGGTATTCCTACTTGAGCAGGACCCGGGAAGTGAGGGCCCTGGCCGCGCGGGCAGGGCCCTGGCAGCCACAGCCCGATCCCGTCTTGGCCTCGGTGTTGATCAAGGCGCGGCCGACACCGGTCTTGCTGGAGGTGCAGGAGGCGCCTGCCGACTCGGTCACCTCAACTGGAGTGTCCAGCGGCGACCGGCTTGGCGGCGCAGACGATCGCGGAGTGCATGCCGTCGGCGGCCGAGTATGTCCGGTTGATCTCGATATCCCGGGCGCGATAGGCCGGGCATCGCGATCCGACGCTGGTGTGATGTATGTCGCCCGGGCACAGATTCCTTGTCTCGATCTTCCACCTGCGGCAAGAATCCCCGCTAATGGCCGACCAGGACGTTTCGTCACAGTTAGCGCTCAGGTCGATGCTTTCTGTAACAGAAGATGCGGTCGTGAGGCGGACCGTTAACATTGATTGGACAGTGCGTGTCAACATCCCGGCAGGAAACACAATGGCGGATATCAAGGCCGCAGGATCGAAACGACGTGCCCCGGCCAGTCTGCGCGAGGGGCGCGTGATGGAACCGACCGTTGACGCGAAGGCTGTCCAACAGCACTTGCATGAAGAGCGTGAAGAAGCGCGCAAACACCCGTCTCCCGTCTGGCTGGAGAAATATGCAAGCCTGGAGATTGAGCCCGCTCAACGCGAAGCTGTAGAACTGCATCTCGCCACAGATTGCACTCGATGCAAAAAAGCTGTGGCTGATTTTGCTGAGCTAGGTGATTTCTTCAATCGCTTGCCCGATCCTGACTGCTAGATTAAATCGGCGAAACGGCAAACAGGGGGTGACACCCCAATGCGACATGTTCACCTAGGCGCAGGTGCCCTTGGGCTTGGGCTTGTTGCGCAACTCACCGCTGCAGAAGGCGTCGATGTAAGCGTTGTGCAACGCTCCGGTGGGGGATCGGCTAAGCGCCTCGACTCCCTGGTTGAGCATCGCGAATATTGGCGTGTAATCGCCTCCAATAATCTCCTTCCCGAGACATGGCCATGTAACCGCATAGCGATCACAAAGGCGTTTCCCCTTGAATCCGAGGATGAGCTCAAACGGGAAATCTGTGTTCCGGAGTGCCGCCTTTTGACGATGTCCTTGGGGGAAGGCGGCCTTGAGGCGCAGGTCCCTCTGCTTTCGACCATACTTCAGGAGCGCGCCGCTCAAAATTTCGGCTGCGGCTTGTGCGTCATAGCCTGCGAGAATACCGTTGGCAAGGAATATTCCAAGCTCTCACAGCAGCGTTTTCCGGAGGTGACATTCGTTCCATGCCTTGTTGATCGAATGTGTTCTTCTCCGAGTATCGCACCTGACGGGCGGGTCCGCGTAGAAACAGAGGACTTCGGGTCCTGGGTGATCCAGAGAGTCAGTGGAGCGACCGAATTCGTCGAGTCCTCACTTGGGAGCGATGGCGATATTGAATTTGTAGACGATTTGCCTTTGCGGCGCAAGCAAAAGCGCTGGCTTATGAATGCCCCCCATCTTACTGCAGGAATCTTCGCATGGAATGCACGAATCTCACGCATTGACTACTACCTGAGCGGGGAGAATTTGTCAATATTTAGGGACGTGCAAAGGGAGTGCATGGAAGCCTTTCATGCCGGCAACCCTAGCGTGGGACTAGAAGAGCTGCGATCCTATAACAGAGAGGTGCTCCGGCGCGTATCTACATTCCCGATGCCTACAAGTAAGGTGCTAAGACGCCTTCGTCCCGATAAGCTGGAGGAGTTGCTTCGAACTGGGAACGAAATAATAGTGAAGCCTTCCCTTGAGTATTTTAAGCGTCATAGCCATCAGCCGGTCATGTTGACTTTGGGGCTTCACACCCTCATTGATCTCGTGGATTCCGGAGAATACGTGAAACTGTAGGGAATTCACTGTCCGTGATGCACATATACTTGCATTTGGGGCCCGGTCGGCGGCGACATAGCGGATGTCGATTTTTCCAGACCAACTAATACTCCAGTAGATCGTGATCTCGATGGTGAGGGGCGTCGAGGCGGCAGGTGTCCAGCGTGGATCATCTCCCCGAGATCGCCCATGCCGTCGCGGGCGTCGGCTCCTTCTCCGTCTACCCGAGTTCACCGCGACGGAGGGCGTCCCTTATCTCGCTGAACTTCGCGGTCGTTGCCGGGGTCCGCTCCTGTGCTTGTTCAGCGAGTCGGAGGGCATCGTCGATCTCGCTGAGCTTCCTGGAGGACAGGACGGCCGCCCGCTCTATCAGGTCGTCCCGGGACACGGTGGTCAGCCACGTGCACGGGGTGAAGCCTGGACGCGGGAACGCGAGCCGCAGCACGCCTTCGAGCGGCAGCCCTTCACCGGCGCCGACCGTCACTTCGATGCCGAGACCGCTGATGTCGAGGCCCGCCGGAGCGACGACCTGCATCACCTGGAACCCGGACGCGTCGTCTCCTGACAGCAGTACGACCAACCTCCGCTCGTCGAACTGGACCCACCAGACTTCGCCACGTTGCACAAGCCCTCCGATACACAGGACGGCAGGCAGACGCTGCGCGACCTGACGCGGTGTGGAGACGGGTGCGGCCACCGTTGATCATCGGTGCGTGAAGACAAACGATCATGCGGTGGCCGCAGGTCACAGCGTAGACCCTGCCTGCTGGCAGGAGGCGTTCGAGGGCCTGATGAGCCGGATAGCGGGACGCTTCACACGGGTCGAGTCCCGACGCCGGGCCCGGAAGTTGGTACTCGGCCTCCCCGAGCACAGGGCGAGGGTCCGCCGCAGGTCGTCGTTCCCGCCCCGTACTCAGTCGAAGATCCCCAACTCTGTGTCGGGGCGGCAGAACGGGCACGCTTCCAGTTGCGCGTCGGTGAGCGCGAGACGAGCGTCATGCGCAGTGACGCGTTGGGTGTGATCGCTGGTCATCGTGCAGTCGTCCTGATGCACTGTGGCTTCTTCCGGGCCGCTCGGTGTGCGCCGCCGCTCGATCATGAAGCCTGCCGACCCGCGCTCGCACCGACTCGGGGCAGGGCCGGCCGCGGGAGAACTCAGCGCCCCTCGTCCGTGTAGACGCGGCTGTTGACGAGCAGCTTCAGCCTGGCCTTCAGCAACGGACAGAGCGTGACGGACGGCCTTCTGCTGGACCGACAGATAGATGCCGATCGTCTGATTCCGCGCGACCTGCTCATCGAGGAAGTCCAGGATCATGCGGAGGCGGGGCGGGTCAGACGGCAGCTCGAACATGGCGAGCACCGGACCAAACCAACCAGTGGACGATCACGTGCCGACCCCCTCTTCATGAGGCAGATCGACCGGCCTCTCCCCATCCACCGGCAAACGGCCTCGGGAGCCCCAAAACGGGTGGTAGTACACCGCCACCGACAGGCTAAGAAGCCGTCGCCGCAGTGCGGCACCACCCCGCCGTGCGGCTAGCTCGCGGTACGTGGCGGTCCAGTCATGTTGAGTGCGGGCGAGGTCGGAGGGCATGAGGTGGCACATAGACTAATTCAATCATCTGTTCGATTCTGTTGGCCACCGCCCCAGCCACTCCAGACGCGGGCGGCTGGACGCACAACCGGGCCCTGAGCATCGAGGATGCCTTAGCGGTTACGGCTCGACGTACCCCAAATCGACAGAAGCCCGACGTTCGCACACCTCCAGCATCGCCACCAGCGCCCAACATGCCGCAAATCTGACCAAGCCTCACAGCCATCGTTAGCCCTACGCCTCCACCCATTGCCATCAACACATGTTGATAGACCCAACCCCCGCGAGACCCCACCGCGAGCAAAAATTGCCACCTACCATAAACACCTGTTGATGACGGTGGCTTCGCGCTGCCGGAGTCCTGATGCCTCAGAGAAGGAGTCCTGGATCATGACCGTGCTCCGCCGAACTGCCGCCCTGGCTGTATCCACCGCCCTCCTCGCAGGAGGCGCGATGACTCTGGCGCCGACCGCGTCCGCGGCCAGCTCTCCCAAGTGCACGTACAACCTGACCGACTTCACCGGCACGGTGGACGGGGACGGCGTCAACTACCGGACGGGCCCCAGCACCAGCTACACGGCCAAGGGGCGGCTCTACGACGGTGACCGCGTGCGCGTCTACTGCGGGAAGGGCAACTGGTACTACAGCTCTCTGGCCAAGCGTTCGAAGGGGGGCCTGGCCAAGGGAACCACCGGCTGGATCCGCAGCGACATGCTCTACCAACTGGCCGGCTGAGCGACACCGGAAACAGCGACATGGCGCCTCGTCTTCCGCGAGGGCTGATGCGCCGGTGCCGCACCCGTCACATGCATCCTCCCGGCCCCGGATCCGGTGAAAAAACGCTGCATCCACCTCCGGGCCCAACACCGAACGGACCGGCGAACCTTCGAACGCGCCGCGCCGTCAATCGCCACGGCAATCGAGGTCACTGGCCACGGCACAGAGGCATCCAGCCGTGCCACGTTCCCGCTCCCGGCGGCCCATTTCCTCTGCACGATCCCTCCCGACGAAGGAACTCCCATGAATCTCCGTGCTCGCGTGTCTGCTCGTCTCGCCGCTTCCGTGACTCTCGCACTGTCCCTGACCGCCGGAGTGGCCGCCGCCACAGCCCCCACCGCCAGCGCGGCAGAGGCGCCGTGCGTTCCCCGCGTGTACTACACGGTAAACACCAACGCCGTGAACTTCAGGACCGGACCCGGGACCAGTTACGCGTCGAAGGGACTGCTGTACCGCGGCGACTGGGGCAAGAAGCTTGCCACCAAAGGCTCGTGGATCAAGTTGCGGCTCGGGCAGAAGTCCCGGACCGGACTGCCCAAGAACTCCACGGGCTGGATAGCCAAGCGCCTGGCCTACGACTGCGTGCCGATGCAGCTCGACTGACGCTGAAACACGAGGACAACGCGGCACCCATAGGGCGCTCACTAGCGCCAGGATGCCCGCGCGCTCCGCACCGGCCGTACGTCCGAGCCGCCGGGACCTGCGCCGCGAAAGGACAGGCGGGTCTCTTGCCGTTTTCGGAGTTGGCTCGTCCCGCATTCTGAAAGTGAGGAAAACATGTGCAGGTGGGCTCGCGCTGTTCCAGCAGCAACGGGCGCAATAGCCCTGGCCGTGATACTGACCGGCTGCAGCAAGTCGGAATCGGCAAAGGGACACCCGGGCCCCGCCTCTCGCGCAGCGCAGGAGCGGACGACCTACCGTCTCGGCCAGGCCAGTCCGGTGCAGGAAAGCGACATCCAGGACTCGGCCGGCGCCACCTACACCGTCACGCCGACCGCGGTGGTGACTGGCACGACAGCCGACGTGGACCGGTCCGGGCTGGAGAAGGACACGGGGGACGGTCCGCAGGTCCCGGTGTTCGTCTGGTCCACGCTCACCCACAAGAGCGGCAAGGCCATGAGGCTCGGCGACCTGGATGACGGCCTGGTCGTCAAGTCCAGCAGCGGCCAGCGCACGCGCGCCCTCATCGTGCTGCTGGGTCAGGCGAAGTGGCCGGACTGCCCTTCCTTCGACGGTGACAGGAAGCTCACTGCCCGGCAGTCGGCGCGGATCTGCAGCGCCTTCTTGATCCCGGCAGGCCAGAGGGCCACGGCGGTGGAACTCGCGCAGGGCTACTACAAGGAGCCCCTCGAATGGCCCGTAAAGAGCTGACCGGACGCCCGCGCAACAGGTGCCGAGCGAATCGGCTCTGGGGGAGGAAGAAGACCGGATGACGAAGAAGGGCGCTAGCTCGGAAGTCGCTGATCAAAGCGGCATTTTTCCATCACAAAGCCCCGAACATGCACGAGAGCCCGCACCTGCCGTGTCGCAACTGACGGTTTCCTCGTTGCTGGTCCATCCCATGCCACGACCGATGACCACGCACGCGAATCGGCTCACGTTGACCCGAATCGCGCATCTCGACGACTTCGACGAAGTCAACGCGATGCACGCCCGGTGTTCGTTGGAATCGTGCTTTGCCCGCTACCACGCTGCCCGGCAGGCCGTGACGGCCCGCGAATGGGGGCATCTGTGTAACCGGTCCAACGGGACGACCTTGGTCACAGTCCCGCTCCATGAATCAACCCGCATCATTGCCGTCACCCACCTGCTCCGGACGTCGGAACCGCATGTCCGCGAACTCGGAATCCTCGTCGAGGACTCCTGGCAGGGGCAGGGGCTGGGCACGACCCTTGCCCACTACGTGGTGGACCTCGCGCGCACCCACACCCTCGACTGCCGTGAGATCACGGCCATGACAGGAAGCCGTAACCAGCGGATGCTGTCCATCCTGCGAGGGCTGCACGCCCACGTGACAAGCAGGAACGGGCCCACGCTGGACACCGTGATCCGCGTGGAGGCGTAGGTCCATGTACCAGGACCTCTGTCAAAGCCTTGTGCGGCGTGATGTCAGAACCAATCGGGGCCGACGGTACCGGGATCGCGGTCCGCACGCCCGCCCGGCCGTCTTCCGCCGCCGGGGCAGCAGTCGGCAAAGGCGTGGCAACACGGCTCGGAGAGTTCCGTAATGCTCCGGGCGCGACCGGTCATCTCGGGGGCTGACATCGCGCGGTACCGCCGGCTGTTCCTGAACAGCCACATCACGCAATCCGACGCAGAATGGGAGATCCCCCTGTGCCCCCGCTCCTTACCGATGCCCGCCGCGACACGCTCCTCATGCTCGACGACGGCACGATCACCTACGCACGGACAGCGACCATCGAGGACTACCTCCTCGTCGAAGATCTGCACGCACGGTGCAGTACAGGCAACCTCTTCGCGCTCCACAGAGGTCGCCGCCCCGGCTTCTCCTCTGCAGCGTGGCAGTGCATAGTGGACAGCCCACGCAGTCGCGTGCTCCTCGTCACCGCGGACCAGTCCGATCACGTCGTGGCCATGGCGTCGATGATCGAGAGTTCCCGCGCGCCGGAAGCGTGCGAGGTGACGCTACTGGTGGCCGACCTACCTCCGAATGCCTACCAGTCGCGCGGGCTCGGCACGCGGCTGGCCGACCTCGTCGCCGACCTCGCCCGCGACGCGGGACTCGCGTCCCTCGCCGTTACGTCGTTGTGGACGAACTGGCGGATGCTACTCATCGTCGAGCACCTCGGCGGCCCGGTCCTGCCCCAGACCTCGTATGTGCGCAACATGGGGTTGCTCGGCCTGCTGCCGAACTCCGGCCTGGACGTGGCCGACGAGATCGAACTGCGGATCGCGCTGTGAGGGCGGCTACTCCATCGGGTACCGAGCGGTCCACCGTTGTCACCGACGACGGCGCCCGGCTGACCGTGTACACCGATGGTCCGTCGCATGCCGGAGTGACGGTGATCCTGAGCCACGGTTTCCTGATGACGGCAGACGTGTGGCGCCTGCAGGCGCGCGAGCTGTCTGCCGGCGGGGTCCGGGTCGTCCGCTACGACCAGCGGGCCCACGGCAACTCGGATCCGGGCCGCGGAGCCTTGACCGTCGACCGGCTCGGCGCCGACCTCGCCCACGTCATCGACGCGACAACGCCTCACGGACCGTTCGTCCTCGCCGGGCACAGCATGGGCGGCATGGCAGCCCTCACCATCGCTGCCCGGCACCCGGAACTCATCCGTCGTCGACGTCCACACGTGGCCCTGATCTCGACGGCCTGCAGCCGGGCCCAGCTGCTGCCGGGCAACCATCCGCTCCACTGGATCAAGGCAGCAACCCGTGCGGGCTACTCCTATCCCCTCTGCTGGCTGCCGCCCGCCGCCGACGTCGCACGGCGCCGGCTGCCGAGCCGTCACCCGTGGGCCCTCCGCCCCGAGACGCAGCACCAGGGCGACACCCCGCCGCTGAGCCGGCACGCCATCCGCCGTACTCCCACGGCGCAGATCGCCCAGCTGTGGAAGTCCCTGCGCACCTACTCCACGGCAGAAAGGCTCCACGCCCTCGACGCTCTCGACGAACAAGTCGAAATCGTCACAGGCGAGTTGGACGACTGGATTCCGCTGTCCCAGACCCTCGAACTGGCCCGGCAGCTGCCCAACGCACGCATGCATGAGCCCGTCGTGGGCGCCAAGCACCGACTGCCCACCGACAGGGTCGGCCACGCCGCCGTGACCCAGGTCCTGAGCCGCATGGCCGAGGCGACGCTTCGCGCACCCGCCTGCACGGCCACGGCACCCCTGAGGTGAACGCACATGAACCGAGACCATCAACAGCCTTCAGCCGCCGTTCCTTTGGCCATCCGGCTCGGCCCTGACACCACGATGACACTGCGGTTCGTCGCCGAGCCGACCAGGCGCCGAAGCTCCCTTCAGCCGCCCCAGCGCCCCGCCGAATCCGGGACGCAGGAAACACCTGCCGGCTCCGGATACCCATCCGCGTAACAGGTCAGGCCCGAGCCCATCGCACCCGCCAGTCTGCGGCAAGCGAGCCGATCGGGCCCGGCCTGCACCGCGCTGTACCGCTTCGTTCCTTGGCCTTCTCGATTCGTGACGGATCGGAGAGCCCATGCAGCCGCATACCCGTGGTGCCCTTGAGAACTGGCACACAGCCTGGACCGCCCAGCAGGACGCTGCCCTGACCGCCTTTGCTGCAGCCTTCCCCGGCCTTGAACGCATGGATCCACCAACGGGCTGCTGTGATCCGCGTATGAAAGTCGGACGGCCCGGAGAGGCGACCGGCTTCGTGTGCTTCGACGATCACGGCCGCGCCACCGTGGATTTCGCCGGAATCCCGCAGATCACCCTCGGCAGCACCCTCGAAGTCATCTTCGGGTGCAACTGGTTCGACGAAGGCCCCAAGGGGATCGGAGCCGCTCCACCCGGCACCTACAACTGGGACGACGACGCCACGTACGCCGAATTCGAGATCAAGGTCGAGACCGACGCAACCGCCTCGATCTGTATGTCGTACGTAACCGTCGAAGACGCCGTCGTCCTCCTGGATGAGCTGCAGCACCAACTGGTCGAGCACTCGGCGAGGGCCGAGGAGCCTTGACATCACCCTTCTCTGTCATCTGCCCGTGCAATGGCTATGCGGGCAGACTCCCTTCAGCGTTTCCAGGTTGCGGTGAGTTGCTGCGGCGCAGGTGTGCGAGCCTCCGCGTTCGCTCGCCATATCGCCGTGAACGGGAACTCGTGGTCCACCCAGAGGATGCCGGCCAGCGACGAAGGCATAGCCCACCGTGGCGGGTTGTCGGGCTGGAACTCGATGGGGTTATGGATGTACGTGTCGCCGTAGTCGAACTGCACCGTCACCGTGGGCGTGCCGTTCAAAAGACAGTCGAGCTGTTCGATACCGAGCCCCGTGAACTTGTCGGCACCGGCGGCGACGATGAGAGGCAGGCCGGCTTCTTCTGCCAGGGTTCGGTACTTGCTGACCTTCTCCTCGATTCCCGCCACCAGCGGCTGCGCCGAGACGACTCCGGCCCTGCCACTGGGCGGGACGAGGATCGCCCGCATCCCGGGCGCCTGCATCGTCGCACCGGTCTGCCGGTCGGCCATCACCAGAAATCTGTAGCCCTGGCTCGGCAACTCCGCCTGGAGAAGGGGTGACAGAAGGTAGCGCCGCAGGTCTTGGGCGATCTTCTTCGCCGTGTGCGCATCCGGCGCATCCAACGGGCGGTCTCTGAAGCCAGCCACGGTCAGCACCACCGGCACGGGGATCTGCTTAACTCGCTCGACCAGGTCATGCCACGCCTTCATTCGCCCGAAGAGCTCCTTCGACGGGCTGTGCGTCAGCACCTCGACCACGGCGATAGGCCGCCCCTCGGCATCAAGCACGGTCCAGTCCGGCGTCTGAGTGCCCCAGAGCCGTTCGTACTCCACGTGGAGACCCGACGCCCGGAGGGCTTCGCCGGCGGCGAGTTCGATGTGATCGCTCCAGAAGTTCTGATCCTTCCAGAGGTTCCTTGCGTATGTGTCAGCGTGTTTGTCTGGCAGGAGGGCTAGCTGCGCATCCAGCCACGCCCGCCACGGCCCGTACTCGTCTTCTACGGCGAGTTCGTACGAGAGGGGCCGCCCCTCAGGGCGACGGTGGCCGTATCGGCGTTTCTGCTCGGCCACAAATTCGGGGCCGAACCGGCGATTCGGCTGATCGGTCTTCATAGGAGTGGATTATGAATCCTCTCGCGGTTCTGCCGCATGTGAGTTGACAGCCAGTACAGCCCTGGCCATCCCCTCGAATGGCGTTGCCGTGCTCATGCGCCTTTCTGCGTCCAGCTCTCCGGCCAGCCGCCGCAGAGTGATGTCGAACAGGCACCATTTCTCGGCAAGACAGGCATGCCCCCATCACGGGGTTGAGGTGCTCGGCCGAGTGCGGGTGGTGTCCCTCCCGGCTATCGAGTATGGGAGGGGCCGGGGCCGATCTCCACGGCAACGCGTCCCCCGGGGCCGAGTCCGTCACCCGGCCTCAGCGCTCGGGGTAGACCCGCCTCACACAACTCCACCCACAGCCGCATTTGCCCAGTCCAGAACCCCTTTTTCGCATTGACCACCACTCCCAAAAGAAGATAGATTTACCCATATCAACACGGGGCAGGGCAATCCCCGGGAACCCACTCGCGATCAGGAGATCCGATGGACCTGAACGACTTGAAGCAGCCGCTCCAGCTCAACGACACCACACAGCTCAAGGCGGTCTTCGACCCCGCCTTGCGGTGCTTCTCCGCGCAGCTGTGGAAGGACGGCGAGCCGGCCGGACTGCTCGGCATGGTCGGCCAGTTCACCCACCCCGACGACGTACTGGACGCGGTCGACGAGTTCCTCACCGAGCACGGCGAGAGCCCGCTGACGGAGTCGCAGATGGGGCAATTCGCCGGGATGCTGATCATGGCGAAGGGCGGGCCGGACGCCGCGATGCTCCTGCTGGCCATCGAGAACCCGTCCAGCGTCCTCCTCTTCTGACCCACCGCCCCGTCCGGGGGCAGGGCTGTCGCGCCGCCCTGCCCCCGGACGCGGAACCCGCCCGTCGGCGTGGCGCTCCTGCCCGCGAGGCGCCTGTGCCGACGGCGCCTCCCCAGCCCGAATCCCCACCGGAATCGAAGGGATCAGCCAGACCTTGCATACTCCCGCAGACATCGCGCAGCTCGCCGCCGGGATCCTCGGCGGCACCTGGGCGGCCGAGCACGGCCCCCAAGGGGCCCACGGTCGCCTGGCAGCTCCCGAGACGGACACGTTCACCCTTCACTTCGACGACCACGGCCATGTGCGTCTGGAAACCGTCTTCGACGGCTCCGGCGAGATCGCCCGATTCCCCGGGCCGACAACCGGCGAAGGCGAGCAGGGCGCCACGTTGTACCAGGAGCTGAACCTGGGGGCGCACTTCTCCTGCGCGGACTACAGCGACCCGGAGATGCCCTGCCCCCCCAACGTCACCATCGCGGGGGCCGCCTGCTTCTTCTACGTCGACGAAGCCGGAGTGGCTCGGATCTCCGCCCACATGGACGGGCTCACCGAGATCGGCACCCGGATCTGGGGCGAGGACGCCGTACCCCTGCGGATCACGCTCGACGGCGGAGTCGTGTTCTCCTCCACCGGTACGTGGGTGGTCCAGTTCCAGCACCCCGAGGACGGCGGGGACGACGGCGTATGGGAGTACGTGATCCCCGCGGAGGAGGCCCCGACCGAGGCGTCGGCCCGCGCCGTCGCCACGGAGCGGTTCGTGTCCGACATCAACTCCCACGAGAACGCGGATGCCTGGCACGGCAGCACGATCCGCAGCGTGCGATTCACGGCTCAGCCCCGGTGACGTGAGGTTGCTCCGCCCGCAACCGGCTATAGGCCGGCCCTGAATAGATCGGCGGCCCCTGTGTGACGCACGCCGGGGCCTCCCGGATGCCGCCCGCCTCCCGCGCGGGCGGCATCCTCCCGAGTCCAACACCTCTTCCTCGGTGGAAAGTTCGGTTCACCCCAGTGAGGGTGTGCGCCGGGCAGTGCCGGGGCCGCGACGCTGG
>CBFHCJ010000117.1:0-12900 GCA_965654005.1 uncultured Streptomyces sp.
CAGGCCTGCACGACCTGACGCCCGGTCAGAGCGTCTTGCCCGTCGCCGGCCCCACGATCAGGCCCTCGCCGAACCTGTCCACCCGGACCGCGTCGCCGTCCTTGACCTCGCCGGCCAGGATCTCCTTGGCGAGGCGGTCGCCGATGGCGGTCTGGACGAGGCGGCGCAGCGGGCGGGCGCCGTACGCCGGGTCCATGCCCTCGTCCGCGAGCCAGACCAGGGCCTCGGGCGTGACGTCGAGGGTCAGGCGGCGTTCGGCCAGCCGCTTGGCCAGGCGGTCGATCTGCAGCCGGGCGATCCGGCTCAACTCGTCCTTGGTCAGCGCCGAGAAGACGACCAGGTCGTCGAGTCGGTTGAGGAACTCCGGCTTGAAGGAGAGGCGGACGACCTCCAGCACCTGCTCCTTCTTCTCCGCCTCACTGGTCACCGGGTCGACCAGGAACTGACTGCCCAGGTTCGAGGTCAGCACGAGGATCGTGTTGCGGAAGTCGACCGTACGTCCCTGACCATCCGTCAGGCGGCCGTCGTCCAGGACCTGTAGGAGGATGTCGAAGACCTCCTGGTGGGCCTTCTCGACCTCGTCCAGCAGGATGACGCTGTACGGGCGACGGCGTACGGCCTCGGTGAGCTGGCCGCCCTCCTCGTAGCCGACGTACCCGGGCGGGGCGCCGACGAGCCGGGCGACGCTGTGCTTCTCGCTGTACTCCGACATGTCGATACGGACCATCGCCCGCTCGTCGTCGAAGAGGAAGTCGGCGAGCGCCTTGGCCAGTTCGGTCTTGCCGACGCCGGTGGGGCCCAGGAAGAGGAAGGAACCCGTCGGACGGTCGGGGTCCGCGACGCCCGCGCGGCTGCGGCGTACGGCGTCCGAGACGGCGCGCACGGCCTCGGTCTGGCCGATGAGCCGCTTGCCGATCTCCTCCTCCATGCGCAGCAGCTTCTGCGTCTCGCCCTCGAGGAGGCGGCCGGCCGGGATCCCGGTCCAGGAGGCGACGACGTCGGCGATGTCGTCGGAGCCGACCTCCTCCTTGACCATGGTGTCCTTGGCGGCCTCCTCCTCGGCCTGCGAGGCGGCCTCCAGGTCGCGCTCCAGGGTGGGGATCTCGCCGTAGAGCAGCTTGCTGGCGGTGTCGAAGTCGCCGTCGCGCTGGGCGCGTTCGGCCTGGCCGCGCACCTCGTCGAGCCGTTCCTTCAGCTCACCGACGCGGTTGAGGGACTCCTTCTCCTTCTCCCAGCGGGCGGTCAGGCCCCGCAGCTCCTCCTCCTTGTCGGCGAGGTCGCGGCGCAGCTTCTCCAAGCGCTCGCGGGAGGCCGCGTCGGTCTCCTTGTCGAGCGCCAGCTCCTCCATGCGCAGCCGGTCCACGGCGCGCTGGAGCTCGTCGATCTCGACCGGGGACGAGTCGATCTCCATACGCAGCCGGGAGGCCGCCTCGTCGACCAGGTCGATGGCCTTGTCGGGCAGGAAGCGGGAGGTGATGTAGCGGTCGGAGAGGGTGGCTGCGGCCACCAGCGCGCTGTCCGCGATCTGCACCTTGTGGTGGGCCTCGTACCGGCCCTTGAGCCCGCGCAGGATCGCGATGGTGTCCTCGACGGTCGGCTCGGCGACCAGCACCTGCTGGAAGCGCCGCTCCAGCGCCGCGTCCTTCTCGATCCGCTCGCGGTACTCGTCCAGGGTCGTGGCGCCGACCATGCGCAGCTCGCCGCGGGCCAGCATGGGCTTGAGCATGTTGCCGGCGTCCATGGCGGAGTCGCCGCCGGCGCCCGCGCCCACGACGGTGTGCAGCTCGTCGATGAAGGTGATGATCTGGCCCTCGGAGTCCTTGATCTCGGCGAGGACGGTCTTCAGGCGCTCCTCGAACTCGCCACGGTACTTGGCGCCCGCGACCATGGCTCCGAGGTCGAGCGCGACCAGCCGCTTGTTCTTGAGGGACTCGGGCACGTCGCCCTTCACGATCCGCTGGGCGAGCCCCTCCACGACGGCGGTCTTGCCGACGCCGGGCTCACCGATGAGGACCGGGTTGTTCTTCGTACGGCGGGACAGCACCTGCACGACGCGGCGGATCTCCTGGTCCCGGCCGATGACCGGGTCGAGCTTGCCGTCGCGCGCGGCGGCGGTGAAGTCGGTGCCGAACTTCTCGAGTGCCTTGTACTGGCCCTCGGGGTCCGGGGTCGTCACCCGGCGTCCTCCCCTGCTCTTCTGGAACGCGTCGAGCAGCTTCTTGGCGTCCGCTCCCTGCCGGGAGAGTACGTCGCCGGCGGCGCCGCCCTTCGCGGCGATACCGATGATCAGGTGCTCGGTGGAGAGGTAGTCGTCGCCGAGGTCCTTGGCCCGCTGGTCCGCGTCGGCGATCACGGCGAGCAGGTCGCGGTTGGGCTGGGGCGGCGCGACGGTCGAACCGGTCACGCTGGGCAGTCCGGCGAGCACGCGTTCGGTGCCGGCGCGCACGGAGGCCTGGTCGGCGTCCACGGCGGCCAGCAGGTCGATGATGTTCTCGTTCTCCTGCCCCTCGAGCAGCGCGAGGAGCAGGTGGGCGGGGGTGAGGTCCGGGTGGCCCTCGGAAACGGCCCGGTTGGTGGCCGTGTTGATCGCGTCCCGGCTCCTGTTGGTCAGCTCGGCGTCCACGTTCGCTGTCTCCTCCTCGCGTCAGCAGTCTCCCAGTGCTGACTCAGTCAGCGTACACAAAGTTGAGTCTATTCCGCTCAAGGACGCTCAAGGCCGCTCAAGGCGTGCGGGGAGCGGACGGGAGGACGGACGGCCGGGTTCCGGTCATCGGAGATGCGGCTCGCTCGACCGACGGCCGAAAAGGCGAGCGCGAAGGCGGGAAGGGCGGCTCGGGCGCCGCAGCGCGCGTGACCACGGCGGCCCGGGGAAAGGCGCCTCGGGCGCGCGGGGAGCGAGCGGGAACGACTGATTCCGGCCATGGTCAGTTCCGGGCGTCATCCGGAAATTTCCCGCAATACTGCAGCGACGTCACCGTGTTCAGGTCACGGTGACGCCGCTGCGGGGGGGAGCACCTGCGCGATGGTGTTGCGACGGGGGAATCGCGTCAGGCGCTACGGGGGGTGGCCATGGTCCTCACTGCCGGAGTGTCCGGCTCGGCCAGCTGGTGGTCACGCTGGTCCAGGTTCACAAAGATCATTCCGTACCGTATGGCGCACCGCACGGGCTGCGGTGCCCCCCGAGGTCGCCGCAGAAGCCGGTAGGCCCGCACGTCCTCGTCGTCGTCACGGGTGACGACCACGGGCTCCCCGAACACGGTCACCATCAACGAGTCACCGCTATGAGGAATGGCGGTGACCAGGTCGATGAAGTGCCAGCCGGAGCGGTACGCGGTAGCCATTTCCCGCCGGAAGGAGCGGTCGTCGGGCGGAGTGGTCACGTCAGCTCCCGGCTCCGCCTGCCACGGAGTCCGCCCCACTGATGCCGCCGTCGATCACGGTGTCCACGGACACCGTAGGCCAGCTGCTGTTCGCCCGAACGTCATCCTTCGCATCGGAGAAGCCACTCAGCGCACCGAGGGCCACAACGGCGGAGAAGGCGGCGACAAGCACCGAGCGAAGCATTCTGTTACGCATAGTCGGCTTCGTCCTCACTTGAAAGTCCCCTTTCCCCCGTCGGGTACGACGATGGCTCATTCGGGCACGTCATGGCCACACAATCGATGCATCATGTTCCTGCATGTTCAGGACCCTGGGGGGTGGAGATTTGACAACGAATCGGACCAAAGACGCTCATCCCCACCCAATGTCCGAGCTGTGCGAGCCGGGTGGCCGCCTATACGCCACCGCTCTTCGCACGGGACGCATCTCCCGCGCGGACGCGGAACCCGCCCCCTGCTTGCTGGAGTTCGCCCTGCTCCACCCCGATCCCGACGACCCGGACTGGCTGCGCCCCGTGCCGCCGGCGGTCGCCCTCGCCCAGCGACTCAACCCCCTCGAACGGGAGATAACGGAGCGTCGGCGATCGGCAACCGAACTCACCGACGCTTTCGAGCCGTTCATGTCCATAAGCACCCATGTGGCCACGGCCAGTGACTCCATCACGGTGCTGGAGGGCGGTGACCGGATCAATGCCGCGCTCAACCTGGCCACGTCCCAGTGCCAGACCGAGATGCTCACGGTCCAGCCGAGCGACCGTATGTCCGAACGCAGCCTCCTCATGGGGCTGGAGCGCGACCGACCGTTGATAGAGCGCGGTGCGCGGATCCGGACGCTGTACCAGCACACGGCCCGCTACAACCCCGAGCAACTGGCCTACGCGGCCCGGCTCTCCGACGGCAAGGCGGAGTACCGCTCCATCGACGAGCTGGTGGAGCGGCTGATCATCTGCGACGAGACCGTCGCCTTCATCCCCACCCGTGACGACCAGCAGGTCGCCCTGGAACTCCGCCACCCCGGCCTCGTCCGCTACCTGATCAAGGTCTTCGAGTTCCTGTGGGACCGCGCGGTGCCACTGAGCACCGGCACCCCCTACGAAACCACCCCCGACGGCATCACGGACATCCAGCACTCCATCGCCAAGCTGCTCGTCGAGGGCCACGTCGACGAGGCGATAGCCCGCCGACTCGGCATGAACGTGCGCACCTGCCGGGCCCACATAGCCAAGCTGGCCTCCGCCCTGGGCAGCGGCAGCCGCGCCCAACTCGGCTATCTCATCGCGCAGTCGGGGATTCTGGAGCAGGATCGCTGATTGCCGAAGGACGGCCGCCGCAGGTGACCGCCCAGCCGCACGACCACGCGGCGGAGCAACTGTGCGATGCGGGCCTCGGCCCGTATGCCCGTGCCCCGCGCGAAGGGCACGTGCGCGACACCGGCGCCGCGGGCGCGCAGGGACCAACTCGGCTGCCTCATAGGTCGGTCGGGGATTCCGGAGCACCAGGAGCGATGACCGGGAGGAGTTCCGACGCACGCTGGGGGCCGTCCAGGCCCGCCTGGGCGATGCGGACGCCCAGCTGTGTACGGCTCGCCGCGCCCAGGGTCTCCGAGAGCCGGGCGATGTGCGCACGGCACGTACGGACGCTGATGCCCAGGCGTTCGGCGACCACCGCGTCCTGGTGGCCCTCCGCGAGCAGCGCAGCGATCGAGCGCTCCCGGTGGGTGATGCCGTCGATGCCCGTCTCCGGGAGCGGTGAGGTGAGCGGGATCGCCAGACGCCACAGCCGGTCGAAGACCGTCACCAGGTAGTCGACCACCGCCGGGTGGCGCAGCTCCAGCGCGATCGTGCGGTCCGCGTTCGCCGGGACGAAGGCGACATTGCGGTCGAAGAGGATCAGCCGCTCGGGCACCTCGTCGAGGGTGCGTGCCTCGGCCGCGTCCCCCATCAGCTCCATGTAGTTGTGCAGGCCCTGCCCGTGCCGGGCGACATGCGTGTAGAGGTCGCGCATGCGCACGCCCCGGCGGCGCATCTCCAGCGCCCGGTGCAGGCCCTCGGCGAGTTCGTCCTCGCGACGGATGCCGCCGGGCTGCACCGTCAGCACCTCGGTGGTGCACTGCTTCGTCGCCTCGTCCATGGCGGCGCGGATCCGGGGCAGCCCGTCCAGGACCCGGATCGCCACGCCCTTCGCGGGACCCTGCTCACGCGCGCCCAGTCCGGCGTACCACTCGACCGCGGCCACGGCCGTGCCGACCCGCGCCTGGCTCGCGCTGACCTCCTGGTGCACACTGCGCAGCAGCCGGGTCATCACCTCCTGCGGGGAGGTCGGCACCAGCCAGTCCATGTCGTCGGGGTCCGGGTGCAGCAGCGCCAGCTCCAGCAGGCAGGGCACCGGCTCGGCGTCGGCGCGGGGCACCCGGCCCCGGCGTACGGCCCGGGAGTACACGCGGTTCCCGGGCTCGCAGAGCCGGTCAGCGCCGTGCGGATGCGCGTCCGTCCCGTGCCCGGCCATCTCCCACCCCTGGCTCCCACTCCTGGAGCCGGCGTCCTGCGCGATGCAGCTCACCAGCGACGTCCCACACGCGTGCGCCCGGACGCGCGCCTTCCGCGCCACGTCCCGCACGCCTTCGCAGCGCCACTATGCGCGGACCGGCCCGCCACCGCAACACGGCTCTACCGCGCCCACACCCCGACTCGCCCCGGAACATCCGGGATTATGCCCAGGAGTACGCGACGCCGACCCCGCACTACGATCCCGTGGGAGCTCCTCGGCCGCGTCCGGGAGGCGGCGGCCGGCCCGGACCCGCACGCTACTTCAGGCCGATCGCCGCGCAGTCCGCCTCGTACTGCGCGGTGCAGATGTCCTTGACGGTGTAGACGCCGTCCTGGATCACTGTGTCCTTGATGTTGTCCTTGGTGAGCTCGACCACCGGCACCAGCATCGACGGGATGTTCTTCTCCGTCGGGCTGTCCACCTTGTCGCGGGTCAGCGCGTCGAACTCGATCGACTGGCCCTGGACCTTGGCCACCGCCATCTGCGCGGCGTCGTTGGCCTCATCCGAGTCCGACCTGTACACGGTCATGAGCTGCTCGCCCGCAAGGATCCGCTGCACCGCCGGCAGATCCGCGTCCTGCCCGGTCACCGGCGGGATCTTGCTGACGCCCGCCTCCTTCAGCGCGTCGATGACGCCGCCGGCCATGCGGTCGTTGGCGGCGACGACGCCGGCGATGTTGCCGGGGCCGACGGCCTGGATCGCCTGCTCCATGTTCTTCTTGGCGTTCTCCGCGGTCCATCCCTTGGTGTCGTACGACTTGACGATGTTCACCTTCCCGGCGAGCTCGCTGAGCGCGCCCTCCTTCAACTGCGCCGCGTCCGGGTCGGTGACCCAGCCGTTCATCATGACGACCTTGCTGGTCGGGGCCTTGGAACCGAGCGTGTCGAGGAGAGCGGTGCCCTCTACCTGGCCGACAAGTTCGGTATCGAAGGCGATATACGCGGCGATGGGGCCCTGCGCGAGCCGCTCGTACGCGATGACCGGGATGCCCGCTTCCTTGGCCTTCCTGATGCCCGGCGCGATGGCCTTGGCGTCCACCGCGTCCACCAGCAGCACGTCCACCTTCTCGGCGATCATCCGGTCGAGCTGCTTGCTCTGCCTGGCCGCATCGGTCTCGGCGTTGGCGTAGAGGACCTTGCCCTTGTTGTGGGTGAGGGAGAGCACCTGCTGCTTGATGACGGGGTAGTCGAACTTCTCGTACCGGTGGTTCGCCGTGTCGGGCAGAAGGAGACCCACTGTGATGTCGTCGCCCTTCTTCGGGGTCGCGGAGCTGCTGCCACCGCCGACTCCGTCGATGACGCCGCACGCGGCGAGCGAGACGGCCGACACAAAGGCGGCCAGGGCCATGCCGGTACGACGCACAGCGGTCCTACGGGGGGTGCGAGCCATCACATCAGGTGCCTTCCGGGCGAGGGGGTGGATTGCTACCAGGTCGCTGGAAAGCCAACGCGTCGACGACAGGAAGCGCAAGATCCACTACGTTACGAGATGGCAATGCTCTGGTCAGCCACCGGGCCGTGGAGTTGATGTACCGGCAGACCCCGGCGCCCTGCTCCCACGCCTGCGCCGCGCTCGACCCCGGTCGCACCGAGGACGTATACGACACCCGGTCCACGACCGGGGCCGACACTGGGTCAGTGTCGGCCATCGGGGGCTGCGTCAGGCCGGTCGTCGCGGGGGCTGCGTCAGGCCGGTCGTCGCGGGGGCTGCGTCAGGTCGACCGCCGCGGGGGCTACTTCAGGCCGATCGCCGCACACTCCGCCTCGTACCGCGTGGTGCAGATGTCCTCGACGGTGTAGATGCCGTCCTCGATCACCGTGTCCTTGATGTTGCCCTTGGTGAGGGCGACCGCCGACTCCAGCCTCGACGGGATGTTCTTCTCCGCCGGGTTGTCGACCGTGTCACGGGTCAGCGCGCCGAACTCGATCGACTTGCCCTGGGCCTTGGCCACCGCCATCTGCGCGGCGTCTGCCGCTTCCTGCGGGAACGGCTTGTACACGCTCATGAACTGGTCGCCGGTGACGATCCGCTGCACCGCCGCCAGATCCGCATTCCCCCCGGTCACCGGCGGGACCTTGTTGACGCCCGCCTCCTTCAGCGCGTCGATGGCGCCGCCGGCGATGACGTCGTTGGCGGCGTAGACACCGGCGATGTTGCCGGGGCCGACGGCCTGGATCGCCTGCTCCATCGCCTTCTTGGCGTTCTCCGCGGTCCAGCCCTCGATGTCGTACGACTTGACGATGTTCACATTGCCCTTCAGCTCGCCGAGCGCGCCCCGCTTGAACAGCACCGCGTTCGGGTCGGCCGCCTGGCCGTTCAGCATGACGATCTTACTTTTCGCGGCCTTGGAACCGAGCGTGTCGAGGAGGCTGTGGCCCTGCAGCACGCCGAGGAATTCCTTGTCGAAGGAGATGTACCCGTCGATGGGGGCCAGCGGGAGCCGGTCGTAGGCGATGACCGGGATGCCCGCGTCCTTGGCCTTCCTGATGCCCGGCGCGATGGCCTCGGAGTCCGCCACCGGGCCCACCAGCAGCACGTCCACCTTCTTGGCGATCATCTCGTCGAGCTGCTTGCTCTGCCTGGCCGCGTCCGCTTCGGCGTTGGCGTAGAGGACCTTGCCCTTGTTGTGGGTGAGGGAGAGCACCTGCTGCTTGATGACGGGGTAGTCCACCTGCTGGTACCGCGCGACCTCGGGCAGAAGCAGACCCACCGTGATGTCGTCGCCCTCCTCGGGGCTCGCGGAGGCGCCGCTCCCCCCGACTCCGTCGATGACACCGCACGCGGCGAGCGAGACGGCCGACACGGACGTGGCGAGGGGTATGACGATACGACGCACAGGGGTACTACGACTGGTACTGACGTTCACATCAAGCGCCTTCCGGGCAAGGGAGCAGCGTTGCGACCCAGGTGGCTGAAAGCCAACGCGGCGATGGTATACAGCGTCAACAACCAAGCGTTAACGAGATGGCAACACTCCGGTCAGCCGTCGGCGGCGGAGTTGATGCCCCGGCAGACCCCGGCGCCCCACTCCCACGCCTGCGCCGCGCTCGACCCCGGTCGCGCCGAGGACGTACGACACCCGGTCCGCAACCGGCGCCGACACTGCGTCAGTGTCGCCCACCGCAGGCTACTTCAGGCCGATCGCCGCGCAGTCCGCCTCGTACCGCGCGGTGCAGATGTCCTTGACGGTGTAGACGCCGTCCTGGATCACCGTGTCCTTGACGTTGTCCTTGGTGAGCTCGTCCACCGGCACCAGCATCGACGGGATGTTCTTCTCCGTCGGGCTGTCCGCCCTGTCGCGGGTCAGCGCGTCGAACTCGATCGACATGCCCTGGACCTTGGCCACCGCCATCTGTGCGGCGTTGCTCGCCTCCTCCTG
Organism: uncultured Streptomyces sp.; assembly: GCA_965654005.1. GTDB lineage: Bacteria > Actinomycetota > Actinomycetes > Streptomycetales > Streptomycetaceae > Streptomyces. Next base: position 9,308 of record CBFHCJ010000117.1, read on the forward strand.
GTGCGACAAGTACACGCTCATGAACTGCTCACCCGAGATGACACGCTGCACCGCCGGCAGATCCCCGCCTCCCCCGGTCACCGGCGGGATCTTGCTGACGCCCGCCTCCTTCAGCGCGTCGATGACGCCGCCGGCCATGGCGTCGTTCACGGCGAGGACACCGGCGATGTTGCCCGGGCCGATGGCCCGGATCGCCTGCTCCATGTTCTTCTTGGCGCTCTCCGCACTCCAGCCCTCGTTGTCGTACGACTTGGCGATTTTCACGTCCCCCTTTTTGAGCTCGCTGAGCGCGGCCTCCTTGAGACGCCTCGCGTCCGGATCGGTGGCCGGGCCGTTCATCATGACGACCTTGCTGGTTGCGGCCTTGGAACCGAGCGCGTCGAGGAGGGCGGTGCCCTCCACCTCGCCGGAGAGTGGGGTGTCGAAGGCGATGTACCCGTCGATCGGACCCTGCGCGAGCTTGTCGTACGCGATGACCGGGATGTCGGCGTCCTTGGCCTTCTTGACGCCCGGTGCGATGGCCTTGGTGTCCACCGCGTCCAGCAGCAGCACGTCCACTTTGTCGGCGATCATCCGGTCGAGCTGCTCGTTCTGCTTGGCCGCGTCCGCTTCGGCATTGGCATAGAGGACCTTGCCCTTGTTGTGGGTGAGGGAGAGCACCTGCTGCTTGATGACGGGGTAGTCGAACTTCTCGTACGGCTGGTTCTCCATGTCGGGCAGAAGGAGACCCACTGTGATGTCGTCGCCCTTCTTGGGACTCGCGGAGCTGCTGCTCCCGCCGACTCCGTCGATGACGCCGCACGCGGCGAGCGAGACGGCCGACGCAAAGGCGGCCAGGGCCATGCCGGTACGACGCACAGGGGCCCTACGGGGCGTACGAGCGTTCACATCAGGTGCCTTCCGGGCGAGTAAACAACGTCGCGCTGCAGATGGCTGGAAGCCAATGCGGGGACGGCAGGCAGCGTCAAGATCCACGCGTTAAAGAAATGGCAACAGCTCCCGGTGCAGTTCATGTGAACACAAGAGTCCCGCGCGCAGGCCATTCCCCAACCTTCGTGCGGTGAAATAGGCCGCCACCTGCGCGGTCACGGCAACGGACGGTCGGTCAGCCCGCCTGTCCGGAACAGTCCTGCCACGGCAGCCTGTGGACCATCTGTATACGACGCCGGGAGGGGCGACCTGATCATCGGCAAGGACGGGAAGTCGGCCATCGCACCCTGGTTGACCGCGCCACCCGCTACGTCATGCTCCTGCATCTGCGGCGGCCACGGCGCCGAGAGCGTCCGCGAGGCTCTGGTCACCACGGTCCGGACGCTGCCGTTCCACCTCAAGCGGTCCCTACCTGGGACCAGGGAAGCGAAATGGCCGCCCACGGCGCGTTCACCGTCGCCACCGACATCCCGGTCTACTTCTGCGACCCGGCCAGCCCCTGGCAGCGCGACTCCAACGAGAACACCAACGGCCTGCTACGGCAGTACTTCCCGAAGGGCACCGACCTGTCCGTCCACACCCGTGAGTACCTGGACACCGTCGCCGCAGAGCTGAACGGCCGCCCACGCAGAACGCTCGGCTGGGAAACCCCAGCCGAGCGCCTGCATAAACTGCTCGCGGCCTGATCAATACGACCACGTGTTGCGACGATCCCTAGAAACCGCCCACCGCCACCGGGCCCCTTCCGCGTCCGCGCGTCAGTCCGACTGCTGCTGCCGCTTCGGCCGCCACACCACCAGCGCGCTGGTCTGCTGCACCTCCTGGTACGGCACCAGGTCACGGCGGTACGAGGCGTGCACCGCCGCCTCGCGCTGCCGCATCGCCGCCGCCGCGCCGTCCAGCGCCGCCTGAAGTTCCGCGACGCGGGACTGGAGCGCGGCGACCCTGTTCTCCAGTTCGATGATGCGCTTGATGCCTGCCAGGTTGATGCCCTCGTCCTGCGACAACTGCTGTACCTGGCGGAGCAGTTCGATGTCGCGAGCCGAGTAGCGCCGGCCCCGGCCTGCCGTGCGGTCCGGGGACACGAGGCCCAGACGGTCGTACTGGCGCAGCGTCTGCGGGTGCAGTCCGGAGAGCTGGGCCGCCACCGAGATGACGTAGACCGGGGTCTCCTCGGTCAGTTCGTACGGGTTGCGTCGACGGCCGGTCCCATCCATGGCGTCCTCATGCTCCCTTCGCGGCCTGGAACAGCTCCGCCCGAGGGTCCTCGCCCGCTGTTGCCTCGCGATACGCCTCCAGCGCGTCACGAGCCTTCCCCGACAGGTCCTTCGGGACACTCACCTCGACGGTGACCAGCAGGTCGCCGCGGGTGCCGTCCTTGCGGACCGCGCCCTTGCCGCGGGCTCGCATCGTGCGCCCGTTGGGCGTGCCGGGGGGCAGCTTCAGCGTCACCGGGGTACCGCCGAGGGTGGGCACCCGGATGTCGGCGCCGAGCGCCGCCTCCGCGAACGTCACCGGCACGGTCACCGTCAGGTTGTCGCCCTTGCGGCCGAAGACGGGGTGCTGATCCACATGCACGACCACGTACAGGTCACCGGCCGGGCCGCCGCGCTCGCCGGGCGCGCCCTTGCCGCGCAGCCGGATGCGTTGCCCGTCCGTGACACCCGCCGGGATGCGGACCTGCATGGTCCGGGACGACTTCGCCCGGCCGCTGCCCTTGCACTCGAGGCAGGGGTGCTCGGCGATCAGGCCTCGGCCCTTGCAGTCGGGGCAGGGGTCCGTGAGGGAGAAACCTCCCCCGGAGCCCCGGGCCACCTGGCCGGTGCCGACGCAGGTCGGGCACACACGCGGCGTGCCGTTCTTGTCGCCGGTGCCGGAGCAGGCCTTGCAGGGCGCCTGCGAGGACATCCGCAGCGGTACGGTCGCGCCGTCCACCGCCTCCGTGAAGCTCAACGTGACCTCGGACTCGATGTCCTGGCCTCGCTTCGGCTGCGTACGCGTGCCCGCGCCGCCGCCGCCGCCGCGATTGAACAGGCCCCCGAAGACGTCACCGAGACCGCCGCCGAACCCTCCTGAGGCACCGCCCTGGCCGCCGAAGAGGTCGCCGAGGTCGAAGTTGAACGAGCCGCCCGACCCGGGACCGGGACGGAAGCCGCCGTTGCCGAAGAGGGTGCGCGCCTCGTCGTACTCCTTGCGCTTCTTGGGGTCGCCGAGGACGTCGTTCGCCTCGGAGATCTCCTTGAAACGTTCCTCCGCCTTGGCGTTGCCCTTGTTGGCGTCCGGGTGGAACTCGCGGGCGAGCTTCCGGTACGCCTTCTTGATCTCGGCCTCGGTGGCGTCCTTGGGGACGCCGAGGACCTTGTAGTAGTCCTTCTCGATGAAGTCCTTGGTGCTCATCCTCGACGTCCCTCCTTCCCTTTCACGCACCGCGCGGCCCCGACGTTCATGCGTACGGCCCGTACGCCCCGTACGTCACCGACGTCAGCCCTCGTCCGGGCCACCGCTCTCCTTGTCGTCGGCGTAGTCGGCGTAGTGGGACGCCGTCTCGGCCTCGTCGGCCCTGACCGTCTGCGCGCCCGGCTGCGGCTCGGCCACCGCCAGCCGCGCGGGGCGGATGGTGCGCTCGCCGAACCGATTCCCCGGCTGCAGAATCGCCACGCATG
>CBFHCJ010000118.1:0-12887 GCA_965654005.1 uncultured Streptomyces sp.
CGTTCCGGCACCGGCCCCCACCAGCAAGATCACGATCTACAGCTGGAGTACTAGCTGGTGGCGGGCGTCGGCTGGCTTGTGTCGCCGGCCATGCGTCGCGCCGGGTGGCCCGCCCAGCGCACATTCCAAACGACGCGCCACAACAGGACAGAAGTGTGGGCGTCGAACCCCGGCTTTCCAGCCCGCCCGCGATCAATCGCGGGTCAGGCCGGAAGGTCCGTGCCGAGACGCTCTACCTTCCTGCCTCGGTCTCGAAGTGCAGGGAGATCGACTGCAGGACGTCCGCAGCAGAAACGTCAGCGCGCCTCCCCTCGTGGACCTCGGCGAGCTGCACGAACGCGAGCGCGAATGCGGAAGCGATCTGCACGATGGCCGGCCCAAGCGTCCGACTTACTGCAGTTGCGACCTCATGGGCGCTCGCATCGGCAGACAGCTCGATACGCGGCAGCATCTCCTCGAGCAATGCAGCAACCGCTTCGCTCTTGGTCACGTCACCGTCAGGGTTCTCGCGGGCTTGGCGTCGCATCTCCAACGCCTCGGTCAGGATACCGACGACACGCTGCATGATCTCTCGCTGCTCCATGTGGGCACGGTACGCGGCTGCGGCCGGCCCGGGAGACGCTCGAACGCCAATCGGCTCGACTTGCACACCACCAGCTCACGGTGCAGCACCGTCACGTCCGGAAGCTGCAAGCAAGTCCAGTCCTACGAAGCCCCTGGGCCGCCACCGCTTGGTTGTCGAGAACGCGGAGAGTGTCATGAATCAGTCGCGGTGTGCCGCCCCGGCCGGTCGCCTCCGCGACCGTGATCAGGGGGCCATCGCCGTGACCGCGCGGTTGTCGCGCGTCGTCGGGCCCGGGCGGGCGATGCCCGCCAGGTGCACGGGCGCGTTGGCGGTCGTCACCGACCGCCGACCTGCGCACGTCATCCCGCGATCCGGTACGGCGCGTCCAGCGCCGGGCCGTCCGCGTGCAGCAGGGCCAGCGCCTCCGCGTCCGTGAGTTTCATCGGGTCGTCGGCGGCCGTCGCCAGGGCCGCCCGTACGTCCGTGTCGATACGCTGCGGGGCCATCCCCGGGGCCGCCGCCTCCCGTAGGGCTCCCCAGTCGCCGTACACCTCGTCGAAGTCGTTCCGGCGCTCGCCCGTGCGGCCCTCGGTGTCGATGGTGCGGTGCAGGTCCGTGCGGCCGGACGCCTTGAAGGCCTCCTCCGGCTCCTGCCACGGGTGCCCCTCGACCACCGCGTCCGCACGTGCCAGCCCCGTCTCCGGGTCCGCCGGCGCCCGTACGTGCGGCAGCAGCCGCACATCCAGCCACGGCTCGCCCCGCCGCACGAACTCCGGGTACACGCAGAGCCGTTCGCGCAGCTCGAAGCCCGCCGCCCGGGAGCGCTCGGGCAGCCGCTCGATCTGCGGCCAGGGTCGCTCAAGGTTCACATGGTCGATGGTCAGCGGGGACACGCCGCCCCAGTCGTCGATGCCCGCCCCGATGAGCCGCTCGTACTCGTCGTCCACCAGGTTCGGCGGCGCCTGCAGACACGCGGACGGGCCCATGATGTGCCGCGCCACCGCCACCGTGGCAACAAGCTCGTCCAGCTCCGCGTCCGGCATCCCACGCATCGCCGTATCCGGCTTCGCCCGGAAATTTTGGATGATCAGCTCCTGGATGCCATGAGAGGCACGGGCGACCTTCCGCAGCGCGAACAACGACTCCGCACGCTCCTCGTACGTCTCCCCGATCCCGATCAGGATCCCGGAGGTGAACGGCACCGACGAACGCCCGGCGTCCTCCAACGCCCGCAGACGCACCGCCGGCTCCTTGTCCGGCGAGTCGAAGTGCGGGCCCCCGGCTCGGACCACAGCCGCCGCGCCGTCGTCTCCAGCATCATGCCCATGCTCGGCGCGACCGGCTTGAGGCGCTGGAAGTCCGTCCACGACATCGAGATCGCCCGCACATACGCGATCGTGTGGTCGTACCCGTGCGCGTCCAGCCATCAAGGGATGACGATGTCCGTGCCCCCCGGAACCAGGCCTACCGCCAATGCCATGCGAGGCGGCCGTCACCCGGGAGTCGGGCAGCAGCAGTGCGGCCTGCACGACAGAGAGGCGTTGGGCAGGTCGATGCCTCAGCTCATCTTCCCTTCGATGCTGCCGGTTCGCCGACTCGAGACGGCAGGTTCACAACCCCGGAATCGGAGGTATCCGGGTCGGTTCGCCTGCTCACCGTGGCGCGCGCGCCGTCCCAGGCCATACCCGACGGAACGTGGAAGATCGTTCGGCGTCTCGCCCACGCGGTGGACCATCTCGCTGGTGGAGCCGTCCTGGACGGTCACGCCGTTGACCCGGTCTGAACCTGCAACCCGTTCCGCGGGTCGCCGATCTGGGTCCAGCAACTGTCAAGACCTGCGGATGGGAGCCGCACCGACCCAGCGGTGATAGGCGTCTACGTCGACGTTGCTGCCGCACACGATGGTGACTACGTGTCGGCCGGCGAAGCGGTCACGGTCTTCGAGGATCGCAGCGATGCCGAGCGCGGCCGACGGTTCGACGACGAGGCCGGCATGGTCGAGGAGCATCCGCATACCGGCGATGATCGACGCCTCCTGGACCAGGACGGCGTCGTCAGCGACCAGGAGGAGATCGTCCAGGACGGCCGGGATAGGACGCCGGCCGGCGACGCCGTCAGCGATGGTGCCGGTCGAGTCGGTGGTGACCACGCGTCGTTGGCGCCACGAGTGTGTCAGCGCCGGTGCGCCCAGCGGCTGGACGCAGATCACCTCGACTCCGGGTGCCAAGGCCTTCACCACATGACCCACGCCGGTGGCCAGCGCCCCGCCGCCGAGAGCAATCAGGACGGTGTCGAACGACGGCGCGTTGTCCACCAGTTCCAGGCCGATGGTCGCCGCACCCTCGCAGGTCTCGATGTCCAGGCTGTCTTCGAGCAGCCGGATGCCGTCATACCGCGCGATGTCCGCCGCCCGCTCGCGAGCCATCTCGTGGTCGCCGTCCACCAGCTCCAACCTGGCGTCCGACGCGCGGATGCGATCGAGCTTGGCCACAGTCGCAAAGCGCGATGCCACGACGGTCACGTCGAGCCCCCGGTCCCGACCGGACCAAGCGAGGGCTTGGCCAAGGTTGCCCGCGCTGGCGCACACCACGGCTCGCGGGCCATGGTCGGCGAGCAGGCTCGCGGCTACCTCGGTGCCGCGGGCCTTGAAGCTGCGGACCGGGTTCGCCGTTTCGAGCTTAATGCTCACCGTGCACCCGAGGCCGGGCTCCAGCGCCTCGCAGCGGTACAGCGGAGTGTCGAGAAAAATCGGGTCAATCACCCGGCGAGCCGCCCGGATCCGAGCAATGTCGAGGCGCGTCTCCTGCACGACACAGAAGCGTAGCGCCGCCGGCGCTGTTCCATTGAGCGATTGTCAAGAGTGCGGTTCGGGTGACGCGTGATCTCCGGTGCTCGGCCGGGAAGTCAGGGGCCCTCCGAAGAGGGCCCCTGAGCTGCGGCAACTTCCGACATCACCGTCGGGACGACAGGATTTGAACATGCGGCTCCCTTGCCCCCCAGTCAGGTGCGCTACCAAGCTGCGCCACGTCCTGGTGCGCTTCTGCGGTCAGCCGGCTGAACGCGCACGTAACCCTGGCTCTTGGACGTGAGGGCCCGAGCGGTCAGCGTTGCGGCGCCACCGGCTCGTGCTCGACGTCGGCGGCCCGGGCCACGGTCGAACGGCGCCGGGCGCGCCTGACCGGGACCAGCAGGGCCGCCCCCAGGCACAGCGCCGTCATCAGGGTGAAGCCGTGGGTGTAGCCGGAGGCGTACGGCAGGCCCGAGGGCTGGAGGTGGCCGGTGACCAGGACGCTGGTCACCGCGGTGCCGATCGAGCCGCCGATGGTGCGGATGTTGGCGTTCATGCCGGTCGCGGCGCCGGTCTGGTCTGCCGGGACGCTGCGCACGATCAGGTTGGCCATCGAGGCGAAGGCGAGTCCCTGGCCAAGGCCGAACACGCCCGCGACCAGGGCCACTTGGCACTGCTCGTCGTGCCAGAGGGTGAGGAAACCGGAGGCGAGCGCCTCGAGCGCGGCAGCGGCCGTCAGCAGCGTCTTGGCGCCCAGCACCGGCTCCAGACGGCCGCTGAGTACACCGGAGCAGAACATCGCGACCAGCATCGGCACCATGAGCAGTCCGGCGGTGGTGACGCTGGCCCCGAAGCCGTACCCGGCGGAGCGCGGGGTCTGTATGAAGCCGGGCAGGAAGGTCCAGTTCGCGTACACCGCCGCGCCGAACAGCGCCCTGGATGACCCGGGCGATGATCAGCACGCCGACGGTCGGCGCCGGCGCGGCGAGCAGACAGCCGACCGCCACCGTCAGCAGAACGGCGACGAGGGTGCGTTTCTGGCCGATCAGGTCGCCGACGCGGCCGATGATCGGCGTGAAGACAGAGGCGGACAGCAGATAGGCCGTCATGACCCAGGTCGCGGCGGACTGCGAGGTGTGCAGCGCTTGCTGGACGGCCGGCAGGGCCGGCGCGATCAGCGACTGCAGCATGGAGAACACGCCTGCACCGGTCGCGAGGACCGCGAAGGTGAGGCGGGTGGACTCGCGGGGCATAAAAGGTCTCTCCGAACAGGGTGCGGCCAAAGGCCGCGGTCGTACGGGCCGGTACTCACTGTGGCGGCACCGGCCCGCGGGGCAGGACCCCTCGGCTATCAGGCGGTGGCACCCGGCGGTGGGTTCATCGCCCGCTGCCAGTCCTCGTCGGGATGCCGTGCTGGCGTGCCTTCGCGGTGGGCGGGTAGCCCTGCCCTGCGTCGAGTTCACTCTCGGCGGAGATCGACAGGTGTGCGCCGCCGTCGGCGATGCGCCGGTACGCGTCGTCGCTCAGCGTGCCGCCATGGACCAGGGTGTACGACGGTGACAACGCGCCGCTGTCATCGAGGATCCGGATCTGTTCGTCTTCGCACGCCCCGAACACGCCGGCGTGAGTGCTGACAGGCAGAGCCTGGTCGCGGGCAAACGTCAGGGCCTGACGCACGTCGTCGGAGTCGGCGAAGAAGTCGAGCGCCAGTTGCATGGTGACGAGCTGGTCCAGGTCGGCGAACCGGGTCTTCAGCAGGTGATCGACGCGACCGTCGGTCACCCAGCGGAGGTCGGAGGCGAGGACGTTGCCGTAGCCGTACCGGGCGCGTCCCGGTACGGCGAACAGCGCGTCCACGGCGGCGTCGGCGTGCTCGGGGGGTCCGCGACCCGTGCGACCAGTCCATCACGGTGGTCACCCCGTCATTGACGGCCTCGACCATGCTCAGGTAGTTGCCCGCGTAGATGTCCTCCGGGCGGAACAACGGCCCCCACTTGGTGATCATCCATGCCACGTGGTTGCCGATCGTCCGGTCCGCGCCCACACCCCGGAACGCGGACTGCCGCATGTGCCGGTGGGTGTCGACGAAGCCGGGCAGCAGCAGGGCCCCGGCGGCATCGAGGACGGTGGCGTCCGCAGGCGCCGGCGACTGCCGACCGACCGCCTCGATGGAGGTGCCGCGAACCAGGACGTCGGTGTCCGGCAGCACACCGCTGCGGGGATCCATGGTGACCACGGTCGCCCGGCGTTATCAGAATCGGCCGGCCGGGCGGGACCGTCTGTGAACCGGCCGCCGGTTCCGGGAACGTTGACCTGGCCGGTGGCACTGGCTCCGTCACGCCCGCAGTCTCGTCCATCGCATCCTTCTTGATGCTGTCGTTCCCAGTTGTTTTGGCTTGCGTAGCCCCGGCGTTCAACTGGCGGTCGGCATCGGTCACACACGGGGCGGCGTCATCCGGCCACCGGCCGAAGGCCGACCCACTTGCCCTGCAGCAGGGTTCGCGCTCGACGATGCCGTGGCCGCCCACCACGAGCTCGGCACTTGTCACGTGCACGGAAGGATCGTCATCCGTCTCACCTCACCACGTGCTCGCGACAGGTGCCTCGGTCGTGCGGAGGCAGTCCCGTGCGACTCGCAGCCGCTGGGAGCCGGGGGAGGCTGGTACGGCACGGCGGGCGGACGGGGACACCGGGGGCGGCAAAGAGGTAGTGCCGCTTCCGGTGGTGCGGGCCGCCGTCCGCCCGGCCGTGCCGGGTTAGGGGATGTCAGCCGAGGGGGCCCCAGTAGGTCTCGCCGTCGTAGGTGTCGTCCATGGCGGGGAGGGTCTCGGGCCATACACCGGGCTCGACCGTGCGGCGCTGGTCGGCGGGCCGGGGCCGGCCGTCCCAGCCGATCTGCTCCATGTAGTAGTAGAGCTGGATCAGGTGGCCCTCGGGGTCCGTCACGTGGACGGTGTAGTCGATGCCGGGGTGGATGTCCTGCGGCAGGTCGACCAGCTTGGCGCCCTTCTCCTGGAGGAAGGCCACCGAGTGGCGCAGCTGCTGGTAGGAGCCGAGTTGGACGCCGAAGGTCAGCAGGGTGGTGCGGTCGTTCAGGCCCAGGGCGGCGCGCAGTTCGATCGGGAACAGGCCGATGCTGTGGTGTTCGGTGTCGGCCCGCAGGAAGACGCAGCGGTGGCCCTCGACCACCGTCTCCTCGGTGACCTTCAGGCCGAGGGTGTCGGTGTAGAAGCGTTCGCTGGAGGCGACGTCTTCGACGAACATGCTGACCGGGCCGATCCGGACGGCCTTGAACGGCTGGGCGAGGAGCACGCCGCCGACGTCGTAGGTCAGCGGCAGGTGTTCGACCCAGCGGTGGCCGGCGTTGAGGTCGATGCCCTTGGCGATGGCTTCGGCGATCTCCCCGCCCTCGGAGGTGGTGGGCAGCGGCGGGTGGTCGTGGAGCTCCGGCCGGATCGCCAGCGGCTTGCTCAGGCCGTCCCAGCCGACCTGCTCGATGCCGTACTCGAGTTCGTTGGTGTGCCCGGTCGGCTCGGGGAAGTAGGTGTGCCAGTTCGATCCCGGGTCCCGGCCGTAGCGGGAGACCTCGAAGCCCTCGGATTCCAGCCAGAGCCTGGCCTCGACGACCTCGCGCAGGCTGCCGACCTGCCAGGTGATCTGGTTGATGGTGATGTCCGGGCGGGCGGGCGGCTCGATCCTGTCGCCCACGCTGCGGGGCAGGATCACGAAGGTGTGATGATCGCTGTTGTGCCGCAGGAAGTAGGCGTTGGGATCAGGCACCCCCTCCAGCCACTCGGCGGGGACGAGGTCCTGCATCGGGATGACGTCGGAGACCTTGAAGCCCAGCACGTCCCGGTACCAGGCCAGGGAGCGGCCGGTGTCCTCCACGTTGATGCCGAAGTGGTTCAGCCGGCGGACCTTGAAAGGACGGCCGAACCAGCTCGATCTCAGCGTACGGACCGGTGATCGACGACTGGTACTTGGTGAAGATCAGCGGCCACTCCGGGACCGCCATCCCACCCTCTTCCACATGGTCGCGGTAGTTCGCGCCGATAGCGAAGACCTGCGCCGGCCGCGGCGCCGGAGACCCGAGCTCCTCCTTGCTGAACGCAACCGCGTCACTCGTCGGGGCCTCAGCGGCCCACGCGCGAAACTCCTCCCAGCGACTGTAAACAGCCTGCGGGTCGGAACCGAACCGTCCGCCGCTGGCCTTCTCCACATCGATCGCGCCTTCATCCGTGACCAGCACGAGACGATCCGAGAGATTACCAATGCGCATAGTGGTGGTGCTCCTTGTATAGGGAGTAGAGAGGCCAGATGTATGCCTGCTCACGCATCTGGTTTCTGCTGGTATGGGTGGGCCGGTCAGATGAGACGTGCGGCCTGGTGGTAGTCCAGGCGGGGCAGCCGCTCGAACCATGGGTTCTTGCCGCCGGGCCTGCCGATATTGACGACGAGGAACGAACGCCACCGCCCGTCGGGGAAGAACTCGCGGTCCACGTCCCGTGCCAGCACGGCGACCACCGGAGCCGACTCACTCTTGGCCCGGTCGCCCTCGGCGAGGTGGGGCAGCAGACGGCGTCTGGCCTCAGAGGTTCGCACGTACGCCACCCGCAACGGGTTGGTGTTGGCCGAGGTCGGCGGCCACTTGGCCAGTTCCCACACCGCCCGCAACTGCTCATCGGGCCACCGAAGCACTCATGTCACCCCCTCCGGCGTGGCTGTCAGGCGTCACTTCCTTCTGTATATGCTCGCGCATTCATATTAAGTCGCCTAATGGTCTGGCGTCAATGGACAAGCGAGGGCCGCCAAGGAAATGCTTGCGCGCGCATCCTCACGAGGGGCTAAAAAGGGGCTTTACGCTCGAGGGAGTGCGAAGCCCCTTCGCTCCGGCCCCTGCGGCCCCTGCGGGCCTACGGGCCTGCGGTCACGGCCTGTTCTCGCCGGACGCTGTGACGGTTCTCGGCCACCCGTCCGACTCCCCCTCGACTCCCCCTCGACTCCCCCTCGACTCTCCGCCGACTCCTCCTCCGCACCCTCGCGCGGATGTGCCCAACTGGTGGAAGTGCGGGCTTGCTTGGTCAAACCACTCGAAGGCGGATCTCCTTCCTTCGGGTCAATTCGCCGGGCTAACGGCTTGCGTGCGCCCGCACGAGCTCATGATCTCCGTCGTGCAACGACCCGAACGGATCCGATCCGCTCTCGCCACGCGGGCGTTGGCCCTGGTGACGCTGGTGTGGATCGTCGTCGGCGCCCCCACCGGGGCGGCGTCGGCCGACGCGTGCGCGTACGCCTCGACCGGCCCCGACGGCATGGAGGCGGTGGCGGTCGCGGGCGGCCGCTGGTCCATGCCGCCGCCGTGCGCGATGCCGAGCCCTAGCCCCACTCCGACGCCAAGCCCGCCCCAGACCCCGACACCGACACCGACACCGACACCGACGCCCACCCCCACGCCCAAGCCACCGCCCAAGCCGACGCCGCCGCCGAAGCCGAGGCCCACGCCGAAGACCGTGCCGCCGCCCACCGTGGCGGCACGCCCTCGGCCGGCGCCCAAGCCGGTCCCGACGCCCACACCGAAGCCGACGCCCTCGCCCAGGCCGACCCCGCGCCCCATGGCAGCCCCGGTGCACTACCCGTCGTACCGCCCGGTGTCCCACCCGAGGCCACCGCACGACGGCCCGTCGCCGCTCGTGTTCACCCTGCTCATCGCCGCGCCCGCGGTGATCGCCGTCGCCGCGCTGCGCCCGCGCTGATCTCTGGAGGCACCTCTTGTCGGAATGGCTTGTTCTCGCCCTCGCCATGGCGGCCGCCTGTGCCGTCGTGGTCGTGGGAACCCTCGTACGGCACCGCCGGGCCGCCGAGGACGACGACCCGTCCGAGACCCCGGACGTGATCGAGTACATGACGATGTGGATCGGCGTGGTGTACGCCATCGTGCTGGGCCTGGCCATCGCGGGTGTCTGGGAGGCCCGCAGCGCCGCCCAGGACCACGTCCAGGCCGAGGCGCAGGCGTTGCACGAGATCTCGGAGCGGGTGCGGGTCTATCCGGCCGACGTCCGCGAACGCATCCGCGCCGACGTGAACGCATATGTCGGCCACGTCGTCACCACCGAGTGGAAGACCATGGAGGATCACGGCAAGGTGACCGCCCGCGGCACGGAACTGCTCCAGCGAATCCGGCAGGACGTCACCGACTACCAGCCGAAGACGGACTTCCAGGCCCAGACGTACCAGCCGCTCCTCGACCAGGTGACCGCGGCGGACGCGGCGCGGGCCGCCCGCGCCGACGCGACGGGCTCGACGATGCCACCGGTGGTGTGGGGCGGGCTGATCGCGGGGGCGGTGGTCACCATCGGAATGGTGTTCGCGCTGCAGATCCGGCGCACCGCGCGCGAGCTGATCCTGGCCGGGCTCTTCTCCACGCTGATCGCCTTCCTGCTCTTCCTGATCTGGGACTTCGACTCGCCCTACAGCCGGGGTGTCACCGCCTCCTCGGAGCCGTTCCTGGCACTGTTCCCGCAACTTCACGGGTGACGGGCCCGGCGTCCGGCGGGCACCGGTCCACCCGGCAGGGGACACGCGCCGCACGCGCCCGTCCCCTGTCCTCTCCCCCATTCGCGCGACTGGGATCGCGCCCACACACGTGCTTTCTTAGCGTTTCGGTCATCGAGGTGCATTTATCACGCAGGCGGAAAAGGTCCGCAGCAAGGCCCTCGGAGACCTGGAGGCTCACCATGCGCGCGATACGCGTCGCTTCGGCCGCACTGCTGGGCATCGGCGCCCTGACCTTGACCGCATGCACGTCGGCCGTCGCCAATGACGACGGCGGCAGCCTCTCGTCGTTCGGCTACAACCTGCAGCCGACGGCGATCGAACCCGGCGGGCGGCTCACGCTTCCCGTACGGGGCTGCGGGGAGAACGCCACGGTCTTCTCGGGCGCCTTCGACACGGTCACCGTCCCCAGAGGCCGGGACTCGGCCACGACCACGGTCGACTGGAACGCCAGACCCGGCACCACGTATGACGTAACGTTCCAGTGCGGCCGCAGGTTCGGGCACAGAAACCTCGCCATCGCGGCCGGACACGGGGGCGAGCGCGACAAGAACCGCTACGGAAACCAATACGGCGAGGGCGAGCGTGAACGGCCCGGTTACGAGCGTCATGGCGTGCACGCCGGCCTCGGCGGCAGCATCGGCGGCTTCGACCTGAAGGAGATCGGGCTCGGAGCGTCGCTCATCGCGGGCACGCTCGGCGCGGCCTGGTACATGTCGCGCCGGCGCGCCGCAAACGAGACATCCTGACGGAGTCGCGGACGGCCCGCTGTCTTCGCGTGGTCAGCTGTCGTCCTCCGACCGGCGGCACCACCAGCACACCGCGCCGCCGATCACGGCCGCCACCACGAGACCGCCGCCGATCGCCATGTCGGTCGGCGTCGCACCCGTGGAGTTGCCACCGGCGACGTCGAGGCCGCGTACGGCGCCGCTGACGGCCGCGGGCCGCGTGAGGGCCTGGTCCTGCCCGCCGCGCACGGCGACGGTGGCGCTCGGTTCGTCGCGGGCCATGGCCGTGGGCGCGGCGAACCCCATGGCCGCGGCCACGACGGCACCGGCCGCCAGGGCACGAGTAGTACGCATATGAGCCTCCGCGGGAGGCGCCCCGGGGTCGATGCCCGGTCGATCGGCGAGAAAACGCCTCCCGGAGGCACCCTCGGGCGCCGTGGGCGAAACCGCACTCCGAGAGCGTCCGTCCCGGTGAGAAACCACGCCCCGCCACCCGTTCGCCCGCGTCCCGTCGCTCACGGGTGCCACCGCGTTTAACGTTCTGTCAGGTGTGACGGACGTGGCGACGGCCGCGTCGAGAGGGGATGTGCATGTCTGCGTCCGCGTCGGCCGAAGAGGAGGAGCGGCCGAAGAAGACCGTCCCGTGGGGCGTGATGGCGCTGGTCCTGCTGACGGGTCTCGCCTTCGTCCGGCATGGTTCCGGAGAGTTCGGGATGGGCCCGCCGCAGCCCGCGTCGGCGGCGGCCCCGAACGGCCACGGCTCCGCGGTCATCGGGGCGCCCGACCCGCTGCCGTACTCCGTTGTCCAGCGCGTCCGCATCCCCGCGATCCAGGTCGACGCGCCCGTCGTGCCGGTCGCCCTGGACATGTCCGGCTGGGTGGACGCGCCGCCGCCCGAGAACCCCGACCTCGCCGGCTGGTTCTCCGGCGCCGTCTCGCCCGGCGAGAAGGGCACGGCCGTGATCGTGGGTCACGTCGACAACAGCCAGGGGCCGGCGGTCTTCTACGGGCTCGGCGCGCTGAGGAAGGGCAACCGCGTCGAGGTCCAGCGCCAGGACGGGAAGGTCGCCGTGTTCGAGGTCTACGGCAACGAGGTCTTCGCCAAGAGCGACTTCCCGGGCGACCGCGTGTACGGGAACAAGGGGGCCCCGGAACTGCGCGTCATCACCTGCGGGGGAGGTTTCTCCAGGGAGAACGGGTACGCCGGGAACGTGGTGGTCTTCGCCCGCATGGTCGAGGTGCGTTGAGCGGAGCCCAGCAGGCGGGCCCCGGCCCGCGGGCGCGTGGTCAGGTGAACCGCCGCCTGGGCACGGTGAGGTGGTAGCCGGCGTCCAGCAGATACGGCAGATAGTCGCGCAGTGCCTGAACACTCTGCGAGCGGTCACCGCCCGCGTCGTGGGAGAGCACGATGACACCCGGGGCGGCGCCGCTCTCCACCCGGTCGACGATGGTCGTGGTGCCCGGGGTCATCCAGTCCTGCGTGTCCACCGTCCAGGCAAGGGGCTCCATGCCCAGCTCGGCGCCGAGCTGGAAGACGGCCCGGTTCCAGGCCCCGTACGGCGCGCGGAACCACAACGGCGCCTCGCCGTAAGTATCCTCGATGACCTCGCAGGTGCGTTCCATCTCGGAGCGGATCCTCGACCGGGAGCACTGGGTGAGCAGCGGGTGCGTCCAGGTGTGGTTGCCTACGATGTGGCCGTCGTCGGCCATCTCGCGCAGCAGGTCCTTGTTGTCCGTGGCCATCTCCCCGCAGACGAAGAACGTCGCGCGTACGTCGTACTCGCGCAGGGTCCGCAGGATGCCCGGGGTGTAGCGGGGGTCGGGGCCGTCGTCGAAGGTCAGCAGCATGCGCCTGCCGCGTCCCGACATACGCAGGATCGGCTCGCGACGGACGGCGGTCCGCGCGGGTGTGCGCCGCGTCGGGCCGTATCCGGTCATGGGCTGCAGCCGGAAGGCGGACGACTTCAGCGGGGTACGCGCCGGCGGGCCCGCGGCCGCGGCGGCGCTCCGCACCTGTCGCGCCGGGTCGTCGGCGGCGAGCAGCCGGGCCGTGCCCGCCGCCCCGGCCGCGCCCAGGACGGCAGCGCCGGCGAGCAGCGCCCGGCGCCGGGTGAGCAGCTGATCCTTTTTCATGATTCATCAGTCGCGCGGATGAGCCGCGGCACAGCCACGCAACACCGATACGACTTTGGAAAGCACTCAATGGGAGCAGTGGTGGCCCCGGGGACCGCGAATGCACCAAGGAGTCGGCGCG
>CBFHCJ010000119.1:0-12778 GCA_965654005.1 uncultured Streptomyces sp.
CGGCGCCACCCTCGGCAAAGAGTGGATCTTCAAGAAGGTCTACTCGTCCATGGACCGGGTGCTCGTGCACTCGGCGAGCTTCGGGTCCAACGCGCAGGCGATGGCGGCCGGTCTCGCCGTCCTCTCCGTCATGGAGAACGAACGGATCGTCGCCAACGCCCGCAGGGTCGGGCAGCAGCTGAAGTCCCGCCTTGCGGCGCTCACCGACAAGTACGAACTGCTCAGCGACGTACGCGGCCGGGGTCTGATGATCGGCATCGAGTTCGGGCGGCCCGGCTCACTGAAGCTGCGCAGCCGGTGGACCATGCTCCAAGCCGCCCGCAAGGGCCTGTTCGCGCAGATGGTGGTCGTACCGCTGCTGCAACGCCACCGGATCCTCACCCAGGTCTCCGGGGACCACCTGGAGGTGATCAAGCTGATCCCGCCGCTGATCATCGACGAGCGGGACGTCGACCGGTTCGTGGAGGCCTTCACCGCGGTGATGGACGACGCGCACAGTGGCAGCGGACTGATGTGGGACTTCGGGAAGACGCTGATCAAGCAGGCGGTGGCGAACCGGTAACGCGGCTCAGTTCAGCAGGCGCTCGCGCAGCGTCTCCCGCACCTGCGGCGTGACCTCGAGCCCCTGCTCGAGATAGGTGTCGACGCCGCCCCAGGTCTCCTCGACGGTCTCGATCGCCGCCGCCAGGTACTCGGCCCGCGCATCGAAGAGAGGGCTGAGCAGTTCCATCACCTCGGGGGAGTAGGCGTCGCCCGACGACGAGCCGTTGCGGTGCACCTTGTAGCGACGGTGCTTGGCGTTCGACTCCAAGTAGTCTGTGACGATCGCCTCTCGTTCCACCCCGACGGCGAGGAGCGTCACCGCGATCGACAGACCCGCGCGGTCCTTGCCCGCGGCGCAGTGCATCAGCGCGGGCACGCTGTCCTCGGCCAGAGCGTGCAGCACCCGGGAGTGCTCGCCCGTGCGCTCCCTGATGATCGTGCGGTAAGAGCCGATCATGCGGTTCGCGGCCTTGCCGTCCGAGAGGAGCTCGCGCAGCTGCTCCAGATTGCCCTCGCGGACCATCTTCCAGAACTCGGCGCCGTCCGCCGGGTCGGACAGCGGCAGGTTGACGTTCCGTACGCCCGGCAGCTCGACGTCCGGCCCCTCCAGCTTCTTGTCGGCCGCGTTGCGGAAGTCGAAGATCGTGTGCAGACCGAGGGAGGCGAGGAACGCCGCGTCCCGCTCCGTCGCGTGTGCGAGATGGCCGCTGCGGAAGAGCACTCCGTGCCGTACACGCCGTCCGTCCTCGGTGGGCAGGCCCCCCACGTCACGGAAGTTGCGCACTCCGGTCAGCTCGGGCTCGGTAGACGGGACCTGCTGCGTCACGGGGGCTCCTCCCATCCGTCCGTCGGCGCTGCTCGTCGACGGGCCGCGCTTCGACGATACGACATGGGTTGATCGGGAAATCATCGCAGACCCGGTACCGGACGGAACACGCGTGGCAGACATACCCCGCGAGTGGCGTGTCCGTCCGTACCGAGGAGCGCCACGGCGGCTCGACGCACTCCTGTCCAGCGCCCCGATCGACTATGTCAAGTGGGACTTCAACCGCTGCTTCACCGACGCCGGCCGGCCCGGCGAGGAGTACCCGCAACGGCTCTGGGTCGACCATGTGCGAGCCTTCTACGCCCTGTTGGACCGGCTGCGGGCCGCGCGGCTGCGGCCCCCGGCGGGCGGGCTGAGCGCGTTCCAGTACGTCCTCGACGACGAGACGGCCGTCCTCCGCTGGCTCCAGGCGCAGCACTACGGCAGCCGTTCGCCCGCTGCGACTGCGCGGCCTGGACCCGGCGGCTGCGTATTTTGAATGCCGCGAAACGGGCGAAGTGCGCTTCTAATACCACTCTGTGACGCGGAACAAGAGCGTGCGGCGCGGAGTTAGGGAGACACGGGCCATGGGGCACCTCCAGTGCGTCGTTCCCGGGCGCTCCCTCGTGGGCGCCCGCACAGATGCGACGGACCGGCGCGCCGGATGTGACATCGGGGCCCGCGCATCGCGCTCTGTGCCGGGGACATCGCGCTGTGACACCACCGACCCGGCACTGTCAGAGGGGCCGACCATAATGGAAGGCCTCACCGACTCCACTGGAGGTGCCGTGACCGGTTTCCGTTCCGCGAGCTCCGGGCTCCGCACGCTGCGGCCCACCGCCTTCGGCGCGGATCCGAGCGGGGAGCGCCTGGCGCGTATCCGCAGGTCGCCGCATTTCGCGAATGGCGCCTTCGTGAACCCGGAGGGCACCCGGATCCGCCCGTCCGGCGGTTCCACGCTGGAGCTGGCGAAGGTCTTCTTCCGCAAGGAGGACCGCGTCCGCCGCGCCCCTGCGGGCACGATTCCGGTCCACCCGACGACATACGCCGACCTGGCCAAGCCCGCGGCGAGCGGACTGCGGCTGACATGGCTCGGGCACTCCAGCGTGCTCGCCGAGATCGACGGCCACCGGGTGCTCTTCGACCCCGTGTGGGGCGAGCGCTGTTCCCCGTTCGACTTCGTCGGCCCCAAGCGGCTGCACCCGGTGCCCCTGCCGCTGGCCGCGCTCGGCCCGGTCGACGTCGTGGTCATCTCCCACGACCACTACGACCACCTCGACCTGCCCACCATCAAGGCGCTGGCGGGCACGGACACCGTGTTCGCGATACCGCTCGGCGTCGGCGCCCATCTGGAGCACTGGGGCGTGTCGGCGGAGCGGCTGCGGGAACTGGACTGGCACGAGTCGACGAAGATCGGCGGGCTCACCCTGACCGCCACCCCGGCGCGCCACTTCTGCGGCCGTGGCCTGCGCAACGGACAGCACACGCTGTGGGCGTCCTGGGCCGTGGCGGGTGACGAGCACCGGATCTACCACAGCGGCGACACCGGCTACTTCGAGGGCTTCAAGGACATCGGCGCCGCACACGGCCCGTTCGACGCCACGATGATCCAGCTCGGTGCGTATTCCGAGTTCTGGCCCAAGAACCACACGGATTCCACGCCCCTGCCTGGCGCCTGGCCGGACATTCACATGAACCCCTCGCAAGGGGTCCAGAGTCACCTTGACCTGCAGCAAGGCCGGCCGAGCGGTGTCATGCTGCCGATCCACTGGGGAACATTCAACCTCTCGTTGCATCCCTGGGCCGAGCCTGGCGAGTGGACGCTGGCCGCAGCCGGCGCGGTCGGACAGGCAGTCGCCGTCCCTGTTCCAGGTCAGCCCTTCGAGCCCGCTGGAGACCTCCCCACGCGCCCCTGGTGGCGGGATGTGTCCCTTCCGCTGAACCGCGAGTGGCCCGTTCCGGAGTTCACCCCGGAGGCGTCTCATGACGACCTCGACCTTGTGGGAGAGCGCTGACCCTGGATGAGCTCGCGTGACGGAAGTCCTTGCAACCATGTCGGAGGCCGAGCGAGAGCAAGCCCTACGAGTGCGAGGGAGCTGCGTCAGGCAAGCAGAAGACCGTTCTGACCGAAGGCGCCAAGCTTGCACCCGCCTTGGGCATCAGAGCTGTCGCCAGGATGTGATCGGCCATATCGCGGGCCACGGCTACATGCGGGTGAATCTGGGCTGCCCCCGCTCCACGGTCGACGAAGCCGTACGGCGGCTGATCAAAGCCGTCGACGGTCTGTGAACACAGGCGGCCGCGGCATGACGTCCGCCATCGAGGTCCGCCTCGCCGAACACGGCGTACCGCTGCCGGACGCGGCCCGGTCTGTCGCGTGGAGGCGGTGTGTTCACGGTCCGCTGGATCAGCGGGGGCGCAGCTCTCCCGAGCCGCGGGTGATGAGCCGGGTGGGTATCTCCGTGGTGCGCGCCCGGGAGCGGTCGCCGTCCAGGCGGGCCAGCGCGACCGTCGCGGCCGCGGCGCCCATGGCCGCCGGGTCCTGGGCGACCACGGTGAGGGCGGGCTCGAGGACCTCGGCGAGCGGGATGTCGTCGAAACCCACGAGCGCGACATCCTTGCGGCCTGCCCGGGTACGGCCCACCAGGGCCCCCATCGAAGCGAAGTTGTTGGCCGCGAACAGTGCCGTCGGCGGGTCCGCCAGGTTCAGCAGGCGCTCGGTCGCGGCGGCCGACGACTGCATGTCGTGGCCGCCCGCCACCAGCGCTCTGTCGTACGGCAGCCCGGCTTTCGTGAGGGCGTCCCGGTAGCCCTGCAAGCGCATGCGGCGGGTGTAGAGCTGGGTGGGTGTGTTGCCGATGAAGCCGATCCTACGGTGGCCGTGCGCGATCAGGTGCGCCGTGCCCTCGAAAGCACCTTGCCGATTGGAGCTGAGCACGCTGTCCGCGGCCAGGCCGGTACCGGGACGGTCGAGGAAGACCACGGGCAGTCCTGCGGAGCGTTCGGCCTTGAGGTAGCCGTGGTCGGCTTTTACGATCGGCGCCATCAGCAGGGCGCTGACCCGGCGTGCCAGGAACGTGCCGACCAGGGAGCGCTCACGCTCGGCGTCCTGGGCGGACGAGCCGACGAGCAAGGTGAGGCCCCTGTCGTGGGTCACCGACTCGATTCCGCTCACCACGGTGGCGAAGAACGGGTTGCTCATGTCCGGCACGATCAGCCCGATGGCGGAGTCGCTCCCGCCGACGCGGATGTGCCGGGCCATGAGATTGGGCCGGAAGCCCAGCCGCTGGACGGCTTCCATCACCCGCTCGCGGGTCTCCGTGGCGACCGGCCCGTCACCGTTGAGCACCCGCGACACCGTCTTGGCGCTGACGCCGACCTGCTGTGCCACATCGCTGAGCGTGGGCCGGCGTGTCACGGCCATGGTCGTCTCTCCTTACATGGTGGCGGCGTGAGTGGTACCTCTCGTCCACGCCACCCGCGGTGCCGTCAGTTCTCCGGGAGACCGGCCGCTCCGGCGGCCTCCTCGTCAGCGACGACAGTACCTGTGCCGTCCGCTTCCACTTCCGGGAGGCTGCGAGCACGACAGGCAGAGCCTGTCATGCACTCGCCGGATCAAGTCCAGCACCTGCCCGGGCTTGTGACGCCCGGCTCACGGCCGCGAGGGGCGCGACGGTCAGTAGTCCAGTCTCGGGTACCAGTCGTCTCGGCCGCCGGGCGTCAGGTCGAGGAGGTGCCAGACGGAGGTCAGGAGGTCGATGCCGCGCTGTTCGATGTCGTCGGCCATGCGTGGGTGGGTGGAGTAGAAGTGGCGGACCGTGCCGTCGTCGTCCTGGGTGAAGACGGAGACGGTGGAGTCCTGTGCGCCGTCCCTGTCCTCGCTGCCCAGGTCGTACTTGAAGGTGCCGTCCCCACAGCTCAGCAGGCGTAGTCGGGACCAGCCGCGGTTGCGGGCGTGTTGCCGCAGGGTGGGCAGGTCGGCGGCAGCGGCGATGGCGAAGTCGGCGTTGCGGGCGATGTGGTGGGCGACGCCGTTGAAGCCGTCGATCCACAGGGTGCACATCGGGCAGGGGTCGGTCTGCAGTTTGCCGTACATGAAGTGGTAGATGATCAGCGGCCGGTCCGCGGCGGTGAACAGGCCGCTCAGGGTGACCTCGCGTACTGGGGTGTCGCCCGCGTCGAGGTCGGAGGGGCCTTCGACGAAGACGTAGTCGTCGACGGGCGGGCCCTGGGGGAGCGCCCGCCGCTGGGCCGCGACCTTCTCACGGTGGCGCATGAGCTCGATCTCGGCGAGCCGGAGTTCTTCGCGGGCGGCGAGGTAGTCCGCGGACTCGCCAGGCAGTCGGGTGTGCCGCAACATCGCGTCCTCCTGGGTGGAAGCCCCCCGAGGTCTATCGAGTTTATGGCGCGACATCGGGACGGCGCTGGATGAGGCGAAGCGCGGTGTGACGTGCCGGCCCGCCCCGCTCCCTGAGGTCGCGGGTGCCGGGGTGTGCGGGCATCGCGATCGTCGCCTGCGTCGGCGGACGCGACGAGCAGGTGTCGATGACCAAAGCCGGCCCGCGCCGACCGCTCGGTGAGGTGCCCCAGGGCTCCGTCGCGTCGCCCGGACGCTGCCCGGTACCGCCGAGACCGCCGCAACCGTCCACGGCACGCGCTGGACGCATCGTGCCGACGTGTGCCGCGGCCGTCCACGCACGCGCTGGACGCATCGTGCCGACGGTGATCGCCGCCACGCCGATCGGCGGACACGGCGAGTGACGCCGCCGGCGAGGTCACCACGGGGCGCAGCGTTTTCCGCCGTCAAGGTGGTTTACCGCTTCGATGCCCGCCTCCTCGGCATGCTGCCCCGGACACTGGGCAGGGCGGCATGGGCCGCCCGGCAGGGGGGAGAGACGGCATGGCCGACAGCAAGGTTCTGATCGCTGTACGGGAGCATCCGCGGGACGAGGGCGCCGACGCCGAGCAGATGGTGAAGATCCGTGAGGCGATCGAGACCGGGGGGTTCGGGGTCCGCTGGGCGGTCAGCGTGGCCGACGCCGATGCGGTGCTCCGTACCGAGGCCGGTCTGGCCGCGGCATTGGTGGCCTGGGACCTTCCGCCCGGTCGCGGAGCCGACGACGGCGGTCCGGGCGGTGCGGCGGTCCTGCGCCGGCTCGGGCGCCGCTTCCAGGACCTGCCGGTGTTCCTGGTGATGGCGGGCGAGGGCGTGCAGAACCTGCCGCTGTGGGTGTCGGAGTCCGTGGTGGGCTATGTATGGCCGCTGGAGGACACACCGGCGTTCATCGCGGGCCGGATCACCACCGCTGCCCGTGCCTACCGCGAAGCCGTCCTGCCGCCGTTCTTCCGGGCACTGCGCCGCTTCGACGACGCACACGAGTACTCCTGGCACACTCCTGCCCACTCCGGCGGCGTCGCCTTCCTGAAGTCGCCCGTGGGCCGGGCGTTCCACGACTACTTCGGGGAACGGCTGCTGCGCAGCGACCTGTCGATCTCGGTGGAGGAGCTCGGGTCGTTGTTCGAGCACACGGGCCCGATCGGAGAGGCGGAGCGCAACGCCGCCCGGGTCTTCGGCTCCGACCTCACCTACTTCGTCCTGCACGGCGATTCCACCTGCAATCGGCTGGTGGGCCACTTCAGCGTCACCCGTGACGAGATCGCGCTGGTGGACCGCAACTGCCACAAATCGGTCCTGCACGGCCTGGTCGTCTCCGGCGCCCGTCCGGTGTACCTGACCCCCACGCGCAATGGCTACGGCCTCGCCGGACCGTTGCCCCCGGCCGAGATCGAGGAGGGCTCGGTGCTGGCCCGGATCGGTGCGAACCCACTCGCCGAGGGGGCCCGCTCCCGGGACGCCCAGTACGCCGTCTTCACCAACTCCACCTACGACGGCCTGTGTTACGACGCCGCAGCGGTGGCCCGGGCCTTCGCCGACAGCACGCCCCGGCTCCACTTCGACGAGGCGTGGTTCGCCTACGCCCGCTTCCACCCCCTCTACTCGGGCCGCTACGGCATGTCGGTGGGGCCGGACACCTTCCCCGGCCCCGAACGGCCCACCGTCTTCGCGACCCAGTCCACCCACAAGCTGCTGGCCGCGCTGTCGCAGGGCGCCATGGTGCACGTCAGGCCCGCGCCCCGGGCCCCGGTGGAGCACGACCGGTTCAACGAGGCACTGATGATGCACGGCACCACGTCCCCGCTGTATCCGATGATCGCCTCACTGGACGTGGCCACGGCCATGATGGACGGGCCGCAGGGCCGCTGGCTGGTCGACGAGGCGGTGACCGAGGCGATCCGGTTCCGCCAGGAGATGGTGCGCGTCCGGCGTCGTATCGAGGCCGCCGGGGACCGGCCGCCCTGGTTCTTCGGGGTGTGGCAGCCGGAGACGGTGACCGACCCGGCGAGCCGGGCGCGGCTGTCCTTCGACGAGGCCCCGGCCGACCTGCTGCGCACCGAGCCGTCCTGCTGGCACCTGGAGCCCGGCGCCGACTGGCACGGCTTCCCGGGGCTGAGCGAGGGCTACTGCATGCTCGACCCGATCAAGGTCACCCTGACCTGCCCGGGGATCAGCGCCACCGGCGACATGGCCGACCGGGGCATCCCGGCGCGGGTGCTCACCGCCTACCTGGGCACCCGGAACATCGTCGTGGAGAAGACCGACAGCTACACCACGCTGGTGTTGTTCTCCATGGGCATCACCAAGGGCAAGTGGGGCACGCTGCTGGACGCCCTGATGGACTTCAAGGCCCTCTACGACGGCGATGCCCCGCTCGACCGCGTCCTGCCCGACCTGGTCGCCGAGCACCCGAGGCGCTACTCCGGCCGGACCCTGCGCGAGCTGTGCCAGGAGATGCACGACCATCTGCGCTCGGTCCGCCTGGTCGAGCTGCTGGACACGGCCTTCCAGCGGCTGCCGGAGCCGGTGGCCCCGCCGCAGCTGTGCTACCAGCGACTGATCCGCGGCGGGACGCAGCGCGTACGGCTGGCCGAGGCCCCCGGTCGGGTGGCGGCCGCCATGGTCACCGTCACCCCACCTGGCATCCCCGTGCTGATGCCCGGCGAGTGTGTCGGCGACCAGGGCGGCCCGCTGCTGCGTTATCTCACCGCGCTGGAGTCCTTCGACCGCCGCTTCCCCGGCTTCCGCAGCGAGACACACGGGGTGACGCTCGACGCCGACACGGGCGACTATCTCATCGAGTGCCTGCGGCCGGAGACGGACGAAGCCGAGTGCCTGCGGCCGGAGACGGACGAAGCCCTGAGCGAGTCACGTGCCCACCGGGCCTCCGCACCGGCCCAGCGACGCGGCCCGGAGGCGGCGAGACCACCTCGCTGAGACTCCCGCCGCAGCAGCGCGGGGGCGGACCCGAGTCGTCGCGTGCCGAGCGGCGCCGAATCACACCCTCCGTGGTGCAGTTGTGGCATGGCCGAGTCATCCGGCACTCCGAAGGCTTTCCGCCGACGTCGACCGCGGCGGCACGGCGATGAGGGTGAGCTCTCGTCCGCCTACCGTCCGCCGTCTCGCTGGGCGGACGCCGCGCTCGCCCTGCTGCCGGTCGCGGTGGGCGCGGTGGCCCTGGCGGGCGTGGCAGTGTTCATGTTCCTGGTCGGGACGGCGCACACGGAGCCCTCCCACGCGCCCTCGACGAACCACGGCGTCCCGCTCCCCGTGCTCGCGCTCCTCCGGGTCGTCCCAGGGGCACTTGCGGTGTCGGTCTTCGTCCAGGCGCGTCTGTCCACGCCGATCAGCGCCACGGTTCAGGCGCGGCTCTTCGTCGTCGGCGCGGTGCCGGGCTTCGGAGGGACGCGCGGTTTGCTGTCCTTCGTATGAGCCGACCGACGCGCCCGGTCAGCGGGAGGCGGGGCGCAGACCTGCCACCTCGTCGTAGAACGTGTCCGCCGGCGGGCCGAGGAGTTCATGGGCCTCGATGAACATCTCGTGCGCGTCGCGGCCCACCCAGCCGGCCGGGAGCAGTTCGGTCGGCAGGTCGGGGTCCCGGAAGGGGAACTTGCGGTAGTCGTAGGTGAGCCGCATGCGTTCGATCAGCGCTTCCTCCGGTGTCAGACGCCCGGCCCGGTAGGACGGCATCCGCACGCGGTAGGTGCGCAGCAGTTCGCGGTAGTCCTCGTTGAGCGCGTCCAGGTCCCAGCTACGGGCCGCCATCTCACGGTCGACGGGGAGACCGGAGGACTGGCAGCGCAGGGTGTCCAGGCGGACGGCGGGCTCGTCGGCGAACTTCTCCCGGACCTGTTGGAGCCGGTCGTGCGGGGAGACATAGGTGGACGGCGCGAGCGGGCCGAAGCCCAGCCACGCCAGTTCCTTGCGGATGCGGTCGCGCACGCCGCGCTCGGTCTCGGGCACCGAGTAGATGACCATGTACCAGTGGCGGTCCCAGTCGGTCCGTACCGGCTCGAAGATGCGTGACCGGCCCTCGTCCAATAGTTGGAGGCTGCGGGCGTTGAGCGCGTAGAGGGTCTCGCGGCCCTCGCGCCGCGCGTCGAACCAGCCCTCCTTCCGCAGCCTGGCGAGCACCACGCGCACGGTGCTCTCGCCGACGTCGAAGCACCCCATGAGCGTGCTGAGGGTGCGCAGCCGGGCGGCGCCTCCGCGGTAGCGGACGTAGTCGCCGAACAGGTCGAAGACGATCGAACGAGGCTTCACAACACGACTATGTCACACCGGCGGCCGTCGTGACTAAGAGCTGTCTCAGCCATAGGCCTTGGAAGTACGGGGAAAGATATGTGTCATCTGATTGACGGACGTGGTTTTAGTGACACATAATTTCGGCGTCCCGGCCGTCCAGGCCGACCGATGCTCCAGGAGTCAGCCATGACGCCAGAGACTGTTCGACCGCTGTTCGCACCGAGCCCACCGCACGCCGCCGTCCCGAGTTCCTGGTGACCGGCGTGTGCTTCGCGGTGATCGTCTTCGACGCCGCCGAGATCGGGTGTGCGCTGGCGCCGGACGTGACCTGGTTCGGGGCCTTCCGGTCGTCGGGCGGGATGGGTCTTGGTGGGGTCATGCCCACCGCCGTCGCGCTGACCGCCGAGTACGCCGAACCCGGGCGGCGCAGCCTCACCCACGCGATGATGTTCTCCGGGTACGCGGTCGGGGGCATCCTCGCGGCCGTGCTCGCCATGGCGCTGATGCCCGCGTTGGGCTTCCGGTTCATGTATGCGATCGGCGCGACCCCGCTGCCGCTCGTCCCGCTATCGGCCCGTCGCGTACCGGAGTCGCTGGCGTTCCTCGTCGCCGAGGGGCGGCACGAGGAGGCGGCTGCGACGGCGGCGCGGCTCGGGGCTCGCTTTCACGACGGCCGCGCCGCTGATGTACGCCTTGGTTGCGGTGGCCGGCTTCGGCGCCACCAGTGCGCAGATCATGGTTTTGGGATACGTCGCCCAGCACTTCCCGGTCGAGGTCAGGGCCACGGCCCTCGGCTGCACACTGGTCCTAGGCCGATTCGGTGCCATCGCAGGCCCGCTGGTCGGCGGCTTTCTGCTGGATGCGAAGGTCGGCACGGCGTGGAACTTCTACGCCTTCGCCGTCCCCGCGGCCTCGCAACCGGAGGCGTGCTGCTGCTTCCGGGTGGGTGCCTGAAAGGGCAGACCCGGAATCTTGCAGCAACAAATCATTGACGCCCGTTCGTCATTCGAAACACAATTGAGCTCCGGGAGAACGGCCTACTGTGCCGCCTGGAGCTGCATCGGACACGGAGGCAGAACATCATGGTTTCTCGGATCGCTTGCGTGGGAGGCGGCCCTGGCGGGCTCTTCTTCGCGACGCTCATCAAGCAGGCCGATCCATCGGTCGAAGTCACCGTCTTCGAGCGGAACCGGGCAGAGGACACTTTCGGCTTCGGCGTGGTGTTCTCCGATGCGACGCTGGCCGCGATCCACGACGCCGATCCCGTGCTGCGGACCGGCCTCGCGGACCACGGACGGCACTGGGACGAGATCGAGGTCCGGCTGAAGGGCCAGCGGCTCCGCTGCGGCGGCAACGGCATGGCCGCGATCACCCGCAAGACCCTGCTGCAGCTGCTGCACCGGCGGGCGGAAGAGGTCGGCGTCGACCTGCGCTTCAGCTCCGAAGTGCCGTCGGACCCGGCCCAGTTGGCCCACTACGACCTCATCGTCGCCGCCGACGGGGCGAACTCCGGTTTCCGCGCCCGCCTCGCCGACGAGCTGGTTCCCGAGGCCGAGGTCGCGACCGCCAAGTTCATCTGGTTCGGCACCAGTTACCTCTTCGACGGCCTGACCTTCGTGCACGAGCAGGGTCCGCACGGGACGTTCGCCGTGCATGGCTACCCCATCAGCGACGACGTCAGCACCTTCATCGTGGAGACGGACGAGGAGTCCTGGCGGGCCGCCGGTCTCGACGAGTTCGACACCGCGCAGCCGCCGGGCCCGAGCGACGAGAAGAGCAGGCGCTATCTGGAGAAGCTGTTCGCCGAGCAGATCGACGGACACGAGCTGCTCGTCAACAACTCGCGCTGGGCCAACTTCCATACCCGGCGCACCCGCCACTGGAGCAGCGGCAACGTCGTCCTGCTCGGCGACGCCGTGCACACCGCGCACTTCTCGGTCGGCTCCGGGACGAAGATGGCCATGGAGGACGCCGTGGCGCTCGCCGGCAGCCTGCTGGAGCACCGCGACGACCTGCCGTCCGCCCTGGAGGCGTACGAGGCGACGCGACGTCCTTCGGTGGAGAAGATCCAGGGTTCCGCCCGCCCGAGTCTGTCGTGGTGGGAGCACTTCGGCCGTTACCACGACGCGTACGAGCCCACGCAGTTCGCCTTCCACTTCATGTCGCGCAGCATCGGCAAGGGGCGGATCGCCCGCCGCGACCCGGAGTTCGTCGAGCAGGTGGAGCGGGACTGGCGCGCCGGACACGAGGGACACGGGCCGCTGGAAACCCCCTTCCGGGCCGGCGAGCGGGAGTTCGCCGCGCGGCGTCTGAACGTGGCGGAGACCGAGAGGCTCAGGGACGGTGACCCGGGCTGCCTGTGGCTCGCCGCCCCGGACACGGAGGCGGAGCTGCCGGAGGCCTACGGGCGGCTCACACAGGCCCTGTCGGCCGGGCGGTCCCTGGTCGCCGTGCACGCGGGGACCCCGCTCACCCGCTCCCTGCTTGCAGAGCAGGCCCGGCTGGTGCACCGGGTGCCCGCGCTGATCGTGGAGGACGGCATGGACGACGACCGCGCCGAGACGCTGCTGCTGTCCGGCCGCGCCGATCTGGTCGGCTCGCTGAGCGAGCGGGAGGAACGGGCATGACCACGAACCTGACACCGATGTTCGCGCCCGCGGGGGTGGTGGTGATCGGTGCCTCCCGGCAGAGCGGAAAGCTCGGTGCCGCCATGGCCCGTTCACTGGCCGCCTTCCCCGGCCCCCGCGCCCTGGTGAACGCCCGTCGCCCCGAGCCGGCCGAGGGTGTCT
>CBFHCJ010000120.1:0-12654 GCA_965654005.1 uncultured Streptomyces sp.
GGCCACGACCGGACGGTCGGTGGCGGCGCAGACGTTCTTCAGCAGCTCCAGGTTCGGGCCTTGGAGCGTGCCGTCCTTCGCGATGTCGGTGACCACGTACCGGGCGCAGCCCTCCTTGTCGAGGCGCTCCAGCGTCTCGTAGAGGTCGCCGCCGTCGCGGGTCCAGCCGCGGCCGCGCAGGGTCGTGCCGCGTACGTCGAGACCGACCGCGATCTTGTCACCGTGCTCGGCGATGACCTTGGCGACCCACTGAGGGGTCTCCAGGGCGGCCGTGCCGAGGTTCACCCGTGTGCATCCGGTGGCCAGGGCGGCGGCCAGGGTGTCGTCGTCCCGGATGCCACCGGACAGCTCCACCTTGATGTCCATCGCCGTGGCGACCTCGGCGATCAGCGCACGGTTGTCGCCCGTGCCGAACGCGGCGTCCAGGTCGACCAGGTGCAGCCACTCGGCGCCCGCGCGCTGCCAGGCGAGGGCGGCCTGAAGCGGGGAGCCGTACGAGGTCTCCGTACCGGACTCGCCGTGCACGAGGCGGACGGCCTGGCCGTCGCGGACGTCGACGGCGGGGAGGAGTTCGAGCTTGGCCATGGTCTACAGGGTTCCGATCCAGTTGGTGAGCAGCTGCGCTCCGGCGTCGCCGGACTTCTCGGGGTGGAACTGCGTGGCCCACAGGGCACCGTTCTCGACGGCCGCCACGAAGGGCTTGCCGTGCGTCGACCAGGTCACCTTGGGAGCGTGCAGCCTTGAGCTGAGGGTCTCCATGGTCCAGTCGTGGACGGCGTAGGAGTGCACGAAGTAGAAGCGTGCGTCCGGGTCCAGACCGGCGAACAGCTCGGAGTCGGCCGGTGCCTCGACGGTGTTCCAGCCCATGTGGGGCACGATGTCGGCCTGGAGCGGCTTGACCGCGCCGGGCCACTCGTCGAGGCCCTCGGTCTCGACGCCGTGCTCGATGCCGCGGGCGAACAGGATCTGCATACCGACGCAGATGCCCATGACGGGGCGGCCGCCGGAGAGGCGGCGGTCGACGATCCAGTCCCCGCGGGCCTCCTTCAGGCCCTTCATACAGGCGGCGAAGGCGCCGACGCCGGGCACCAGCAGCCCGTCCGCGTCCATGGCCTTGTCGAAGTCACGCGTGATCTCGACGTCGGCTCCCGTGCGTGCCAGGGCGCGCTCGGCGGAGCGGACGTTGCCGAAGCCGTAGTCGAAGACGACGACCTTCTTGGTGGTCCCAGGGGTGCTCAATTCCACACCCCCAGCCGGAGGACGCCCGCGGCGAGACACATCGCCGCGCCGATCGAGAGCAGCACGATGAGGCTCTTCGGCATCTGCTGCTTGACGAAGGAGACGATCCCGCCGACGAGGAAGAGGCCGACGACGATCAGTACGGTGGACAGCCCGTTCATGGCTTTACAGCGCACCCTTCGTGGACGGAAGGATGCCCGCCGCGCGCGGGTCGCGCTCGCTCGCGTAGCGCAGCGCCCGCGCCAGCGCCTTGAACTGGCACTCGACGACGTGGTGCGCGTTGCGCCCGTAGGGCACGTGCACGTGCAGTGCGATCTGGGCCTGGGCGACGAAGGACTCCAGGATGTGCCGGGTCATCGTGGTGTCGTACTCGCCGATCATCGGCGCCATCTTCTCGGGCTCGGTGTGCACGAGGTACGGGCGGCCGGAGAGGTCGACGGTGACCTGGGCGAGGGACTCGTCCAGGGGAACGGTGCAGTTCCCGAAGCGGTAGATCCCCACCTTGTCGCCCAGGGCCTGCTTGAAGGCGGCGCCGAGCGCGAGGGCGGTGTCCTCGATGGTGTGGTGCGAGTCGATGTGCAGGTCGCCGTCGGTCTTCACGGTCAGGTCGAACAGACCGTGCCGGCCGAGCTGGTCGAGCATGTGGTCGTAGAAGCCGACGCCGGTCGACACGTCGACCTTGCCGGACCCGTCGAGGTCGATCTCGACGAGGACCGACGTCTCTTTGGTGGTGCGCTCGACGCGCCCAACGCGGCTCATGCGCTCTGCTCCTTCGGGGGTGTGGGGGTGTCCCCCACAAGACACTGCAGTTCACGGACCGCGTCGAGGAACGCGTCGTTCTCCTCGGGGGTTCCGGCGGTGACCCGCAGCCACCCCGGTACGCCGTTGTCCCGGACCAGGACGCCACGGTCGAGGATCTTCTGCCAGGCCTCGTGGGCGTCGGGGAACCGTCCGAACTGCACGAAGTTCGCGTCGGACTCGGTCACCTCGTAGCCGATCGCGCGCAGTTCGGTGACCAGCCGGTCCCGCTCCAGCTTCAGCTGCTCGACGTACTTCAGCAGCGTGTCGGTGTGCTCCAGGGCGGCCAGGGCGGTCGCCTGTGTGACCGCCGACAGGTGGTACGGCAGCCGTACGAGCTGGACGGCGTCCACGACCGCCGGGTGCGCGGCGAGATAGCCGAGGCGCAGGCCCGCGGCCCCGAAGGCCTTCGACATCGTCCGCGAGACGACGAGATTCGGCCGACCTTCGAGCAGCGGCAGCAGCGAGTCGCCGTGGCTGAACTCGATGTACGCCTCGTCCGCGACGACCATCGACGGCTTCGCCGCCTGCGCGGCCTCGTAGAGCGCGAGGACCGTCTCGGGCGGGACCGCGTTGCCCGTGGGGTTGTTGGGGCTCGTGACGAAGACGACGTCCGGTCGGTGCTCGGCGATCGCCTTCTCGGCGGCGGCGAGGTCGATCGTGAAGTCCTCGCCCCGCGGTCCGGAGATCCAGCCCGTGCCGGTGCCGCGTGCGATGAGGGCGTGCATCGAGTACGACGGCTCGAAGCCGATCGCCGTACGGCCCGGTCCGCCGAAGGTCTGCAGCAGCTGCTGGATGACCTCGTTGGAGCCGTTGGCCGCCCAGACGTTCTCGAGACCGACGTGGTACTTGCCGGTCTTCGTCAGGTACTCGGCCAGCTTCGTGCGCAGCTCGACCGCGTCCCGGTCCGGGTAGCGGTTGAGCCGGCGGGCCGCCTCGCGTACGCGCTCGGTGATCCGTTCGACCAGCGGCTCGGGCAGCGGGTACGGGTTCTCGTTCGTGTTCAGCCGTACGGGGACGTCCAGCTGGGGCGCGCCGTAGGGGGACTTGCCGCGCAGCTCGTCCCGTACGGGCAGATCGTCGATTCCGAAGCTCACTTGCTCTCTGGCACCTTCCAACCGAACCTTGCCTTGACCGCCGCGCCGTGGGCGGGCAGGTCCTCCGCCTCCGCCAGCGTCACCACGTGATGCGCGACCTCGGCCAGCGCGTCCCTCGTGTAGTCGACGATGTGGATGCCGCGCAGGAAGGACTGGACGGACAGCCCCGAGGAGTGACAGGCGCAGCCGCCGGTCGGGAGGACGTGGTTGGAGCCTGCCGCGTAGTCGCCGAGGGAGACCGGCGCCCAGGGACCGACGAAGATCGCGCCCGCGTTCCGCACCCGGTCGGCGACCGCTGTGGCGTCCGCCGTCTGGATCTCCAGGTGCTCGGCACCGTACGCGTCGACCACCCTGAGGCCCTCGTCGACGCCGTCGACCAGCACGATCGCGGACTGCTTGCCGGCGAGCGCCGGCCGGATCCGGTCCTCGACGTGTTTGGTGGCGGCGACCTGCGGCTCCAGCTCCTTCTCGACCGCGTCCGCGAGTGCGACGGAGTCGGTGACGAGCACGGCGGCCGCCAGCGGGTCGTGCTCGGCCTGGCTGATCAGGTCCGAGGCGACGTGCACCGGGTCGGCGGTCTCGTCCGCGAGGATCGCGATCTCGGTGGGACCGGCCTCGGTGTCGATGCCGATCTTCCCGGTGAAGTAGCGCTTGGCCGCGGCCACCCAGATGTTGCCGGGGCCGGTGACCATGTTGGCGGGCGGGCAGGACTCCGTGCCGTACGCGAACATCGCGACCGCGGTCGCGCCGCCGGCCGCGTAGACCTCGTCGACGCCCAGCAGGGCGCACGCGGCAAGGATCGTGGGGTGCGGCAGGCCGTCGAACTCGGCTTGCGCCGGGGAGGCGAGGGCGATCGACTCGACCCCGGCCTCCTGGGCGGGCACGACGTTCATGACGACGGACGACGGGTAGACGGACCGGCCGCCGGGGGCGTACAGGCCCACCCGCTCGACCGGCACCCACTTCTCGGTGACCGAGCCGCCCGGCACGACCTGGGTGGTGTGCGCGGCGCGGCGCTGCTCGCGGTGGACGAGGCGGGCGCGGCGGATGGACTCCTCCAGAGCCGCGCGAACGGCAGGGTCGAGCTGCTCCAGGGCGTCGCTGAGCGCGCGGGCCGGCACCCGTACGGATTCCAGCCGCACCCCGTCGAACTTCTCGGCGAAGTCGATCAGCGCCGCGTCGCCCCGATGATGCACGGCCTCGCAGATCGGACGCACCTTCTCCAGGGCGGCCGAGACGTCGAAGTCGGCTCGGGGCAGCAGGTCGCGCAGGGCGGGGCCCTCGGGGAGGGCGTCGCCGCGCAGATCGATCCGGGCCAGAGAAAGTTGTTGCAGCACGGGGCCAATTCTCTCAGACGGCGGCGGCGCGCCGGGCGGTTGTATCAGTGGCTGATACGGAGCGTGGGCGGGCGGACGGATTGCGTGTTCTCAGCCCGTCCGGCGATCGAGGACGAGGCCGTTCAGGCCGAAGCGGGGGTCCGGGGCGGCATCCCCAGGGACGGCAAGAGTAGGGGCGGCGGGGGCGAAAACCCATGGGCGGTGCCTCCGGGGACCCGCGCGTCGGCTGTCGCAACCGGCCTCACGGTCGGCGCGGCGCGGGCCGGCCAAGGGAGGCGGCGGTTTCGCGCCGGGCGTGCGCCGTCCGGATTCGGTGGTTCCGTGGCGCGCGAATCGTGGCCGGATCCCGTGGGTGATGCGACACGCGGAAGATCCCCTTCACCACGGGCGTTCGGCCCGTCACACAGCGGGCATGAACGGTCCGAACCCACGAGTAGCTGAGGAGGAAGGAAGAGCTGTGACCGAGGGTGCCGGCATCCGCGCCGGGGACCTGCCGGACGACCTGACCGCCACGGAGGCCGGGATGTGGCAGGCCTTCCGCAACGGCAGCGTGTACGACCTGCGCGGCGGGGCCACCGCCGTGGACGATCCGCACGGCGGCCACCCCTGGGGACCCGAGCGCACGGTGCGGGCGAGGACAGTGGCCTGGCTGCTGCTGGACGGGCCGCCCGCGCTGGCGGGGCGCGTGTCCTCGCTCAAGCTGACCGGCGTGCAGATCACGGACACGCTGGATCTCGCGGGCGGCACGATCGTGCCGTATGTGGAGCTGAAAGGCTGTCGCTTCGAGAAGGAGATCCTGCTGCCGGAGGCCCACTTCACGACCATACGGCTGGTGGACTGCTCGGTGCCGCGCCTGGAGGCGGCCCGGGTGCGCACAGAGGGCGATCTGCACCTGCCGCGCTGCCGCTTCCAGGGCGGCGTACGGCTCACCGACGCGCACATCGGCACCGATCTGCTGCTGAACCAGGCCGTCGTCCGCCGCGACCGGCGCGGCCGCTCGATCACCGCCGACGGGATGACGGTCGGCCAGGACCTGCAGGCCGAGATGCTGGAGTCGCACGGCGAGCTGAGCCTGCGCGGCGCCAAGGTCGGAGTCTCCTTGAGCCTGCGCGGCGCCCAGCTGAGCAACCCGTACACGCGGCTGGCGCTGAACGCCCCTCAGTTGACGGTCGAGCGGACGCTGTACCTGACCCCGGCCGGTGTCGGGAATCCGCTGCTGACCAGCGGCTCCACGCCCGCGCGCGGAACGCGGATCCAGCGGTTCGAGTGCCGGGGCGGGCTCCGGCTGGACGACGGGCGGTTCGGCGACGCGGTCGACCTGGAGCGGGCCCGGTTCGTCCTCGACGACGACCAGGAGGTGTCGCTGCTCCGGGTGCAGACGCCCGAGCTTCGCTTCCTGGGCGAGCGGCCCGAGCGTGGCAGGGTGATCCTTTCGGGTGCGCGCGTCGTGAACCTGGTCGACCGGTGGACGAGCTGGCCGGGCCTCGGCAACCTGCACATGGGTGGCTTCGCCTACGAGAACCTCGTCCCGCAGGACGCCTTCCCGCTCGCCCGGCGCCTGGAGTGGGTGGCGGCGGCGACCGCCGAGTACAACCCGGAGCCGTACGAACGCCTCGCGACCGTGCTGCGCAACTCCGGGGAGGACGAGGACGCGCGCGAGGTGCTGCTCGCCAAGCAGCGGCGCCGCCGCGAGACCCTGCCGCTCGCGGCCAAGCTGTGGGGATACGTGCAGGACTGGACCGTCGCCTACGGGTACCGGCCCGGCCGCGCGGCGGTGTGGATGGCGGTGCTGTGGGCGGCCGCGTCGATCGCGTTCTCGCACGCGAGCCATCCGCCGGTCGACAAGGACGGGCACCCGCCGTGGAACCCCTCCCTCTTCGCGCTGGACCTGCTGCTCCCGGTCATCGACCTCGGTCAGGCGGGCCAGTGGCAGCTGAGCGGGGCCTGGCAGTGGGTGTCGACGGTGGTGATCCTGCTGGGCTGGATCCTCGCGACGACGGTCGCGGCGGGGGCGACAAGGCTGCTGCGGCGCGGTTGACGGGCACCGCCGACCGGCCGACGCATAGCTGCCCAACAGCGGCGAAACAGTCATCTTTTGCACAGTCTTGACCGAGGGGACTACAACCAAGCACGGATTACCCATTCGTGGTAGCGCGTCCCCGACCTGCGGCTTTTCAATGGTCGACACCATGGCACTGCTGCACGCCTTCATCCGCACCACCCGGATGACCCGGAACTCCTCGCGCCTGACCGACGGGCTGCCCGCGGACGACGAGGTCCTGCTCGACGCGCCCGACGAACGTCTGGCGCCCGCTCTGGTCGCGGCCGGCCGCGGCGAGTACGACACGGCGGCCAAGCTGCTCGCGGCCACGCGGGAGACCGCCGACTGGGAGGACCGCGACCGGTATGTGACACGGCTCGCCGCCTTCGCCCGCTCGCGCGGCGAGTGGTTCGCGAACTGGTGCGCCGCCGCCCCGCACGACCCGGACGCCCTGCTGGTCAGGGCCGAGCTGGCGGTCGCCCGCGGCTGGCAGTCCCCGGCCCGCACCGAACTCCTGCGCCAGGTCGGCCCGTTGATCGAGACGGCCGCCGCGGGCGATCCCCGCGACCCGGTGCCGTGGCGGGTGGCGCTCGACCACGCGCGCGGCACCGACGCGGGCCACGCCGAGTACGAGCGACTGTGGGCCGAGGCGGTACGCCGCTCTCCGCACCACTACGGCTGCCATGTCGCGGCCCTCCAGTACCTGTCGGGCGCCTGCCGTCTCCAGTGGATGACGGCCCCCCACGGCCCAGGTGGTTCCCACGAGGAGTGCCTCGACTTCGCCGAGACCGCCGCGCAGGACTCTCCGCCCGACTCCCTGGTGCAGGTACTGCCGGTGCGCGCGGCCTTCAAGTATCTGACGGAGGGCGACGGGGCGGGCGTGGCCCGGGACCGGCTGGAGGCGGCCGCGGACCGGGCGATCGCGCTGTCGTCCCGGTACGCGCCGGCCGACCCGTGGCCGGCGGAGGTCCGCAACCTGCTCACTTTCGTCCTGGTCGCGCTGGAGCGCTGGGAGGACGCGTTGACCCAACTGCGCATGATCGGTCCGTACGCCACGTCGTTCCCCTGGGACCGGGTCTCCGACGACCCGCTGGGCCGCTACCTGGATCTGCGGCACGGTGTCCGTCTGCGGGTGGCGTCGCCGAAACCGGTGCGTTCGGGAGGGCCTCTTCTCCCAGGGAGTGACCACGCCGGACACGCTCCCTTCTGCGACCACTAGGCTTTCGCGTCGTGACCACCGTCCGGCTCCCGCTCTTCCCGCTGAACTCGGTGCTGTTCCCGGGGCTCGTGCTCCCGCTGAACATCTTCGAGGAGCGTTATCGCGCCATGATGCGCGACCTGTTGAAGACCCCCGAGGACGAACCGCGCCGTTTCGCCGTCGTCGCCATCCGCGACGGCCACGAGGTGGCGCCGAGCGCGCCGGGCATGCCGGATCCCACGGCACTGCCCGCGCGGGGGCCCGCCGCGGGTTTCGGCCCCGACCCGGCCAAGGCGTTCCACGGGGTGGGCTGCGTCGCGGACGCGGCGACGATCCGGGAGCGGGCCGATGGCACGTTCGAGGTACTGGCGACGGGCACGACGCGCGTCCGTCTGCTCTCGGTGGACGCGTCGGGGCCCTATCTGACGGCCGAGCTGGAGGAGCTGCCGGAGGAGCCGGGCGACGAGGCGGGCGCGCTCGCCGAGGGGGTGCTGCGGGCGTTCCGTCAGTACCAGAAGCGACTGGCGGGCGCCCGGGAACGGTCCCTTTCGACGGGCGTCGACCTGCCGGACGAGCCGGCCGTGGTGTCGTACCTGGTGGCGGCCGCGGTGATGCTGGACACGCCGACGAGGCAGCGGCTGCTCCAGGCGCCGGACACGGCCTCCCGCCTCCGTGACGAGCTGAAACTGCTTCGCTCGGAGACGGCGATCATCCGTAGTCTGCCGTCGTTGCCGGCGTCGGAGCTGACGCGGGGTCCGACGAGCCTGAACTGACGCGCGACTTGGGAACGGACGGGAACGGACGGGAACGGCCGGGATGGCGAAGAAGACGAAGAAGCAGCAACAGCAGGAAAACGGGGGCACCCCCGGACGGGGTCCGGGGGTGCCTTCGAACAGGGCTGGTGGTGGGCGACGGGCGGGCGGAACCCCGGCGACGGTGGCGCTGACGACGGCGGGTGTGGAGTTCGCTGTGCACGCCTACGACCACGACCCGTCGCACCCCTCCTACGGCGAGGAGGCGGCCGAGGCGATGGGGGTCTCCCCCGACCGGGTCTTCAAGACGCTGGTGGCCGACGTGGACGGCGCACTGGTGGTCGGGGTGGTCCCGGTGGCGGGCTCGCTGGATCTGAAGGCGCTGGCGACGGCGGTGGGCGGCAAGCGGGCGGCGATGGCGGACCCCGCACTCGCCGAACGCACGACGGGGTACGTACGGGGCGGCATCTCGCCCCTGGGCCAGCGCAAGAAGCTGCGCACGGTCCTGGACGAGTCCGCGTCGTCGCACACCACGATCTGCGTGTCGGCGGGCCGGCGGGGCCTGGAGGTGGAGCTGTCCCCCGAGGACCTGGCGAAGCTCACGGAGGCGACGCTGGCGCCGATCGCCCGTGCGTGACCACTCGACGAACGGCCCATCCTCGGCTAGTACGGAAATATGTCGAAGAGGACACGCAAGCGCAAATGGCGCATGAAGAAGGGCCACGCGAACCACGGCCACCGTCCGGCGTGATCACGCCCTGACCAACAGCAGGGGACTCCGCGCCCTGGACCCCCGCTCCCCGAGCGCCGGAGGGGCTGATGAATCAGCCTCCGGCGCTTGGGGACGAGGCCGTCAGGCCGACAGCGGGGGTCTGGGGGCGGCAGCCCGGACGGGACGGGTAGGTCGGCGGGCGCGAAGACCGCTCGGCGCGCGCCCCGGCGGGCTTGTGCCCTTACGCGGCCGGCGGCAGAGCCGCCCCGTCCGGATCCCGCGGCCCGAACAGCGCCGTCAACCCCAGGTGCACCACCAGCGCGGCCACCGACCACGCCAGCAACGCCCCCTTCGCCCCCAGCTTCAACGGCGCGGAGAACGTCGCCCCCTCGCCCACGGCCCTGGCATGCGCGATCACGTTCTGCGTGGGCCCCAGCCAGATCCCCACCCGCCAAGCGAGCAGCGATCCGAGCAATCCGCCCACGGCCAGCGCCACCACCAGAGGCACTCCGCCCCGCTTCCGCACCAGGAAGACCAGCAGCGCACTGACCGCACCGAACCCGAGCGCCAGCAGCGTGAACGTCCCGTCCACCCCGACGGCCTGCTCCCCCTCGGTGTCCTTCAGATAGACGACCCAGTCCTTGTCGACCAGGTCCCCCACGAGCGGCACGTGCGGCGCCAGCCACCACCACAGCACCCCGAGCAGCGCCCCGGCGAGCGCGACGCCCACCGTGATCACCGCGGCCTCCCGCAGCTCCGTCCTCATCCCGGGCCCGTCCGCCCCGTACAGGGCGGTGGCCCCGTGCGGAGCGGGCCCGGCTCCCGGCGGGACGGACACAGCTTGCCACGCGTCGTGTGGAGAATGCGGCGAATGCGGCGACTGTTCATGCGGAGGCGGAGTCAACGGAGCGGTCACCTTCACATCCTGCCAGTGATGTCTGTCAGTCGCGTCACCGGACGGCCGCCCGACGGTACGCCCAGGTCGCCATGGCCAGCGAAGCCACCCCGACCGCGGCGCACACGCCCAGGTCACCCAGTACGAACGCCCAGTCCGGATTCCCCCCGAAGGTCCGCGCAAACGCCTCGACGCCGTACGTGGACGGCAGCAGATCCCGCGCGACCTGCACGACCTCCGGCATCCGGTGAGCCGGCAGCACCCCGAGGAGCAGCGCCGCCGACATGCCCAACTGCCCAAGGAGCGTGGCCAGTTCGGGCCGCGGCGCGAGCAGCCCGAGCGCGGCGCCGAGCCCGGACAGCGCGGCCCCGGAGAGCGGGATCACCGCGGCGAGGACCCACAGGTGGCCGAGTGGCAGCCCGAACAGCACGCACCCGAAGACCGCGGTCAC
This sequence comes from uncultured Streptomyces sp., assembly GCA_965654005.1. Classification (GTDB taxonomy): domain Bacteria; phylum Actinomycetota; class Actinomycetes; order Streptomycetales; family Streptomycetaceae; genus Streptomyces. The sequence goes on from CBFHCJ010000120.1 coordinate 10,521, forward strand.
CACGGTCCCGGGCACCGTGAAGGACGCGTACGCCCCCGCCGCCCCCAGCACCACCGCGGCGGCCGGCACGGGCAGGGTGGCGTAGTGGTCGAGCCCGCCGCTGCCGCGCAGCTGACCGAAGTACTGCGCCAGCAGGTTCAGCCCGACGTAGGCGACCACGAGCACGGAGGACCCGGCGACCACGGACCGCGCGTCCGCCCCGCCGGACACCACACCGCGCATCATGACCATGATCCCGATCGACTGGAACGTCGCCACGAACAGCAGCGGGATCCGCGCGACCCGCGCCCGGGACAGCTGCGCCCGATACACGGCGGCGAGCGACGGCCACAGCCGCGCCCGCGGCCCGAGGGCGGCCTCGTCCCGGGCGCCGGCCGCCGTCCCGGCACCGGGCAGAACCTCGGCGGGTACAACACTCACCTCGCGCTGCTCCTCTTCGCTCCTGCCGCCGCCCCGTGCCTCACGGACACGGCGTCCCTTCCGCTCCCGGCGGTGCTCCATACGGACACGACGACTCCCGCACTCATGCCTTCACCAGCCCCTGGGTGCTGCCGCCGAGCGCCAGACAGACGTCCTCCAGGCTGGGCGTGGCCAGGGTGAAGTCGTCGAGGGCGGCGAAGGCGGCACCGCCGGTGACGGTGGCGACGGCGGCGCGCGCCTCCTCGGGGGCCATCCGCAGCGACCACCGGCGCCCGGACTCGACGGCGCGGGCGCGCAGGGCCGCGACCTCGGGCACCTCCAGCGGCGCCCGCTCGCGCCACACGAGTTCGACCCGCACCTCTCCCGCGACCTGCTCCTTGAGTCCGGCCGGGGTGTCACAGGCGATGACACGGCCCCGGTCGACAACGGCGACCCGGTCGAGGACGGTCTCCGCCTCGATGACGTTGTGGGTGACCAGCAGGACGGTGGTCCCGCGCTCGGCCCGCCGGCGGTCCACGGCGGCCCACACGGCCCGCCGCGCGACGGGGTCCATACCGGTGGTCGGCTCGTCGAGCACGAGCAGCGGCCGCTCCCCCACGAGCGCGGCGGCGAAGCAGGCCAGCCGGCGCTGACCGCCGGAGAGCTTCTTCAGCGGCCGCGAGGCGATCGGCGTGAGCCCGAGCTCGTCGAGGACGGCGTCCCGCTCCGCGCGCGCCTGGCGCAGCTCCAGGCCCCGTAGCCGCCCGGTCGTCTCGGCGGCGAGCGAGACGGTCAGCTCGTCGAGAGCGGTGGACTCCTGCCCGAGGTAGGCGAGGACCCGCGCGGCCCGCTCGGGATGGCGCACGATGTCGTGGCCGAGGATCTCGACGCTGCCGCGGTCGGGCCGCATCAGCCCGGTCAGCTGGCGTACGAGAGTTGACTTGCCGGCACCGTTCGGCCCGAGCAGCCCGAAGATCTCACCGCGCCGGACGTCCAGCCGTACGTCGTCGGTGGCCCGCACCTCGGGAGTCCCGGGCGCACCACGTCGGCCCCGTGCCGCCGGATAGGTCTTGGTCAGCCCGCGCACCGCGCACACGACATCGCCAGCTCGGGAAGGTGCCGGTGCGGTGCGCGTACTCACAAAGGACGAGGGTACGTGGTGCCGAAGGTCGGGCGGTTCGCGGGGGCCCACCACGGCCTTGGGGATCTACTCCCCGGCGGGCGCGTGTTCCGTGGCCGTCCGCTGATCGATCTCCCGCCAGAACCCCGCCCGGATCGCGTACCGGTCGTGCTCGTCGATCTGGTCGTCCTTGTGCGCGAGCAGCCCGAACCGGGCCGCGTAGCGCAGGAGTTCGCCGTCGATGCGATGCGGCACGCGCGGATACATGCCCGACAGCTTCTGCAGGTGCGACTGGTCGGCGAGCCGCTCGATCCACCGCCGCGCGAACACCTGCCCCACCTCGTACGGATCGCCGCCGACCGTGGTGATGTCCTCCTCCCGGTCGGCCCACCGCTGCTCGGCGGTGGTCAGCTGTGCCAGCGTCGGCAGTGAGGCGGCGTCCGGCGACTCGGCCGCGACGGGCCGGTCCACCCAGCCCTTGTCGGACGACCACCGCAGCGTCGCCCCGGCGGGCTGCTGCGCGGCCTGTGCACCGGGGGCCCGCAGCGCCGCCAGGTCCTTCGGAGTCGGTACGCCCTTGGTGGCGGGCACCCGCTCCTGGGCGCCGTTCTGCGC
>CBFHCJ010000121.1:0-12595 GCA_965654005.1 uncultured Streptomyces sp.
CTTCCGGGCCTTTTACCTCGGCGGGCGGCTCGGCCCGTACCACATCGTCCACATCCCACCCCCGCCGCTGTGGTATGGGCCCCCACGGTAACGGGTGGGGGCCCTTCCGTATGGCTGATTCCAGTGCTCGGGTTAGTCTTACCGCCGTACCGGACACGGGGTGCCCCCACCTGCGGGCTGAGATCACACCCGTTGAACCTGAACCAGTTCGTACTGGCGGAGGGATGTCTCCATGCCACTTGCGCATGTTTCCGGCGGGCTGCCCGCCGACGGCCGACGCGCCGTCTTCGACGGCCGGATGCCCACCGCTCCCGGCGACCTCAGGGTCGAGGGGCACGGCATCGAACCGGTCCCCGAGAGCAACCGCTACGGCGGCGCCGGCCGGCTGTTCACCGTGTGGTTCGCCCCGAACCTGACCATGACCGGCGTGTTCACCGGGACCATCGGCATCGCGCTCGGCCTCGACTTCACCACCGCGCTCGCCGCCGTCGTGCTGGGCACGGTCGTCGGCGCGCTGCCCACCGCCTATCTGAGCACCTGGGGCAGCCGCACCGGCGCCGGTCAGCTGCCGCTCGCCCGGCTGGCTTTCGGGCGTGCGGTGGCGCTGCCCGGGGTGCTGCAGTGGCTGTCGTCGGTCGCCTGGGACGCGCTGATCGGGCTGTTCGGCGGGGACGCGCTGGCGCGGCTCGCCGGCTGGCCGTTCTGGCTGGGAGTCCTGGTGATGATGCTGGGGCAGGGTGCGCTCGGGGTCCTCGGGTACGAGGCGATCCACCGGCTCCAGATCGTCATGACGTTCGTGCTCGCGGCCGCCTTCGCGCTGATCGCCGCTCGGATGCCGTCCGATGTCCACCTCGCCGCGACGGGCAGCGCGCACGGCGCCGACCGGGCGGGAACGTTCGTGCTGACCAGCACCATCGCGCTGAGCCTCAGCCTGTCCTGGGCCCCCTACGCCAGCGACTTCAGCCGCTATCTGCCGCGCACCACATCCCGCTCCCGGATGTTCTGGTGCACGCTGCTCGGCCTCGTGGTGTCCTTCGTGGCCGTGCAGGCCCTGGGCCTGTGGGGCGCGTCCGTGCTCACCGATCAGACGGCCGCCGGGTACAAACTGCTGGGCGGGGGCGCGGCGGGCGCGTTCGGGCTGCTGGCCGTGGCGCTCGCGGCGCTGTGCAGCAACGCGATGAACGACTACAGCGGCTCCCTGGCGCTGCAGACAGTCGGCGTACGCGTGCCGCGTCCGGCGGCGGCAGCGCTGGCCGCGCTTCTCGGCTTCCCGCTGGTGCTGTGGATGCACGCGGCAGACACCACCGCCCGCTTCCAGAACGTGCTGCTGTTCGTGGGCTACTGGATCCCCGGGTTCGTGGCGATCGTGGTCGTCGACTGGCTGGTGCGGCGCGGTGCCGTCACCGACCTCGTCGCCGAGACCGCCCGGCCGCGGTCCGTATGGCCCCCGCTGCTGGCGTTCACCGGCGCCTTCGCGGCGGCGGTGCCGTTCATGGACACCGGCCTGTACGTGGGCCCGGTCGCCCACGCGCTGCACGGCGCCGACGTCTCGTACTACGTGGCGTTCCTGGTGGCGCTCGCGCTGTACGCCCCACTGCGCGCACGCGAGGAGGCCCGCGCATGACCGCCCCGCCCCGTGTCCTGACGATCGCCGGTTCCGACTCCGGCGGCGGCGCCGGCATCCAGGCCGACCTGAAGACCATGCTGGCGCTGGGCGCCCATGGGATGAGCGTGATCACCGCGGTCACCGCGCAGAACTCCCTCGGTGTGCAGGGCGCCTGGGAGCTGCCCGTGGAGGCGGTGCGCGCCCAGTACCGCAGTGTCGTCGACGACATCGGCGTCCAGGCGGTCAAGACGGGGATGCTCGCCTCGCCCACGCTGGTCACGGCGGTGGCGGAACTGCTCGCGGATGTGACGGCCCCGATCGTCGTGGACCCGGTCAGCGTCTCCAAGCACGGGGACCGACTGCTCGCCGACGACGCTCTGGACGCCGTACGGACCCGGCTGCTGCCGCTCGCGACGGTGGCCACCCCGAACCTGGACGAGGTCGCGGAACTCACCGGCATCGCGGTGACCGACGAGCCGGGCCTGCGCCGTGCGGCGGCGCGGCTGCTGTCGTACGGGCCCCGGTGGGTGCTGGTGAAGGGCGGGCATCTGCCCGGTGAGGCCGTGGATCTGCTGACCGACGGCCGCGAGGAGCATTGGCTGCGCGCTCCCCGCCACGACAACCGCCACACCCACGGCACGGGCTGCACCCTCGCCTCGGCGATCGCGGTCGGACTCGCCCAGGGCCTGGTGGTCCCGGAGGCCGTGCGGCGGGCCAAGGAGTACGTCACGGCGGCGATCGGGGCCGGGTTCGCGCTGGGCGCCGGGATCGGGCCGGTGGACCACGGATGGACGTTCCGCGTACGGGGCTGACCGGCTCGGGGCGTGCACGTTGCGCCTACGCGCCTGACCGCCTCGGGGGCGTGCGCGTCCGTTGACGCGCCGGGGCGTCCCGGTGCCCGCGTTCTCCGCCGTGCTGTCGTACTACGACTCCCTGCGCGCCGACCGCCTCCCCGCCGCGCTCACCCAGGGCCGGCGCGACCCCATCGGCGCCCACACCTATCGGCGCTTCGACCGACAGGGCAGCTTCCACACACTCTGGGGCACGGCCGACCGCACCGAGACCAAGGCCTGAGCCGCGACCGCAGCGCCTATGGCCGGCGGCACCGCACCCGCGTGTATCAGCCGCTGTGTGACGGGCACCGTTGACGGCTTCGACGTGTTGCTCACGAACGACTGCGGCAAGACCACGTGAAGGTCGTCGTCAAGTACGCCTCGGACAGCCCCTGCTACACCCTCAGGGCCGGGGCTGACAAGCTGTACGGCTACGAGGGCATCACCGGCGAGTACGACCGCACGGCCGTCTGCTGATCCGAAGCCACAACGAGCAGCGCGGGGTGAGCCTGCAACTGTCGGGCCCACCCGCACGACCCTCGACCGGTGAGGTCGCACCGCACCGCGCCCTCGACCGTCGCCGCGACCTCGAAGACCGGCCTCCGGCTGTCGGACGCGTTCGCCGAACGACCACCCAACAGCATGTGAGGGGCGACGTCGGCGCGCGAGACCTGCGAGCCGCCCGGGCTCCTGCGCGTACGCGCGCAAGGCGGGGTCGATAGTCCAGTCCAGAGCAGGCGGTTCGGCGCCGGTGCCGCCGTCGAAGGCGACCCGCAGCTTCCCGTAGCGCAGCAGCAGGCCGGCCGGCGTGAACCGGGGTGAATTCATCGCACCCACCCCGGGCAGTGTCAGCCGCAGGGTCACGCCGCGTACCGCCGCGGGTGGCTTGGGGGATGGCCACCGCTCCCCCACGGCTACCCCTGGGGGATGGTGAGTTCACGGCCGCGGTAGAAGCCCTCCCGCTCCTCAATGACGTACGGGGCCATGGCCCCACGTCGCTGCGCCTCGGGCTCGGAGACCCGCCAGGAGTCGCATGCCTCCTTGGAGTCCCAGAACGACACCCCGGTGATCTCCTGCCCGTCCTCGGACCAGTACGCGAAAGCTCGGCGTAGACCCTGCGGGTAGGGGTCCGGCCGCCACGCCCTCTCGAAGTCCTCCAAGGTGCCCGACCGAAGGCGGCGCGTCGTCACCCAGACGAAGTGCTCCTCCATCCCAGCCTCCTCCGCAACACCGGTTCGGCTTGCCTTCCCGTCCTCGACCACCGTAGGTCCAAAGCACCGCTTCTGCCCGCGTTGCGATCGCGGCGCCGTCGGGGACGCCTGGCCGGTCTCCGGGCCGCGCGGGCCTGCTGGCCGCCGCGAGTCATCGGACGTTTCCTGTCGTGGGGCCAATGGCGGACCATATGAAGGGGGCGGACTGCAGTCGCGGAGCGCGTCCTGTCGGCAGGTGATGGCGATGAAGGGTTCGATCCGGCTCGGGAGTGTCCGGGGGCTGGATGTGCGGGCGCACTGGAGTGTGCCGTTGATCATGTTGTTCTTCGCGTACGGCCTGGCCGGGCGGACCCTGCCCGGGTATGCGCCGGGTCTGGCGCCGGTGGTGTACGCGGTCGCCGGAGTGGTCGGAGCTCTGCTGTTGCTGGCGAGTCTGGTGGTGCATGAGGCAGCGCATGCGCTGACGGCCCGCAGGGCCGGGATATCCGTGCAGGATGTGACGCTGTGGGCGCTGGGTGGACTGACCCGGACGGACCGGCCGACGACTCCACGGACGGCCTTCATGATCGCCGTCAGCGGGCCGCTCGCCAGCCTGCTCCTCGGCGGCATCGGGCTGGGCGCGGCAGCCGCGGTGGACGTGACGCTGGGCTGGCGGATTGCGACTGCCGTGCTGGGCTGGCTCGGCGGTACCAACCTGCTGCTGGGCGTGTTCAACCTGCTGCCCGCCGCTCCGCTGGACGGAGGCCGGGTGCTGCAGGCCGTGCTGTGGTGGCGTACACGGGATCGCGAGCGCGCCCAGCAAGCGGCCGGCCGCAGCGGACAGGTCCTCGGCATCGCGCTGGCCGTCGCTGGGTGGCTGGCCTTCGTGAAGGGGGTGCCGGGCGGATTGTGGCTGACGGTCATCGGCCTGTTCGTGGCGGGCACCGCCGCGGCCGAACGACGGTGGGCCGAGCTGGTCACAGCCCTGCGCGGGGTACGGGTGCGGCAGGCGATGACCAGTCCGGTGGTCACCGGTCCCGACTGGCTGACTGTGGAGCGCTTCCTGTCCGAGTCGGCCGCCCAGACAGGGCACTCGGTGCTGCCGTTGCTGGGCTTCGACGGCAACCCCAGCGGTGTCGTACGGCTGCGTCGGCTGGCCGCCGTGCCGTCGGGGCAGCGGGAGTCGGTACGTGTACGGGACGTCGCGACGCCGCTGTCCCGGTGCACGCTCGCCGCACCGGACGAGCTGCTGAACTCCGTCCTGGACCGCCTGGGCACCGAGGGCGGACTGCCCATCCTGGTCCTGGGCGACGGACGGCTGTGCGGAATCATCACCGCGCACGACATCGACCGGTCTCGCCGACGCCCCCGCCGTCCATCAACTCCACGGCAGTCCTCCAGGGGCGCCGCCACAGGGCCCCGGCAGGGATAGCCGCCACGGAATTCGCCCTGGCCTGCGGAGTCCGGGCACCGACCGGACACGGGTGAACAGGGTCGTTTCATCGCGCAGCGAACTTGACGCACTGCACACACGCACCAGATCGACAGGGCGGCGGGTACATGAGAGGGCCTCGGGCCCTCCCGTGCGGTCAGGCCATGCGGCCCCTCTCGCGGGCGGCGAGCAGCGCGCGGACCGCCTCGACGGCGGCGCCGGTCACGGAGAGGTCCACGCAAGCGGGCCCTGGCAGATCTTCCCTCTCGTCTACCGAAAACCCAGGTCAACGGTGCATCCGGCGATGCGTCACGTGGCGCAACACTTCAGCAACACCACTATCCCTACCGGATAGGTATGGTTCAGGCCATGCCGCCCACCGACCGCATCCGAGACCACGCCGGCCAGGGCGCGCCCACCGTCGCTGCCCAGCGCACGCGGCGTCGGCTGCGCGCGGACCAGGCGCGCCAGCTCGCCGACCTCCTGCGCCACCAGCTCCTCACCGGGGGGTTCCCGGCCGGCACCCTCCCGCACGAGTCGACCCTCGCCACCGACTACCGGGCCTCCCGCAACACCGTCCGCCAGGCCCTCGACCTCCTCCGCGCCGAGGGCCTCGTGGAACGCCTCCCCGGCGTCGGCACGGTGGTCGTCGCCCAGAAGTACCCCCACGGGCTGGACCGTCTGATGGGCCTCGCGGAAACCCTGCGCGAACACGGCCATGTCACCAACGAGATCCGCACCATGGGCCCCGCCCCCGCACCCTCCCCCGTCGCCGAACGCCTCCACGTCCCACCCGGCGCCGACGTCCTCTACATCGAACGCCTGCGCCGCCTGCACGGCCTCCCTCTCTCCTTGGACCTCACTTACATCCCCCTCGACATCGGCACCGCCCTGCTCGGCGCCGACCTTGAGAACACCGACGTCTTCCGCCTCCTGGAAGCCATCACCGGCCGGCGGCTCGGCCACGCCGAGATCACCCTGGAGGCGGTGAACGCGGACGCCCACTCCGCCGCCGTCCTCGAGGCCCCGCGCGGCGCGGCCGTCCTGATGCTGGCACGGCTCACCCACCTCGCGGACGGCCGCCCGGTCGACCTGGAGTTCATCCGCTTCCGCGGCGACCGCATCACGATGAGCGGCCTGCTGCACCGCTCCCTCTGACACCACCTGCTCCATAAAGAACGACCTTCCTGGAGACAGCCATGCCCTTGGCGCCCCAGCGGGCCGACGTGCCCGTGACCATCGACGAGTCGAAGTGCATCGACGGCTGCACGCTCTGCGTGGACATGTGCCCGCTGGACTCCCTCGCCATCGACGAGACCAACGGCAAGGCGTACATGCACGTCGACGAGTGCTGGTACTGCGGCCCGTGCGCGGCCCGCTGTCCCACCGGAGCCGTCACGGTCAACATGCCCTATCTGCTCCGCTGAGAGGCCCGAACTCCCATGAAACGCACGGCAGTCGCACTCGCCGCATCCGCTCTGCTGCTCCCCCTGTCCGCATGCGGCGGCAGCGCCGAGGCGGGCAGCGGCTCCACGGTCACCGTCACCGTCGGATACCAGTCCAAGACCATCAACACGGTCACGGCCGGCACCCTCCTGCGCTCGCTCGGCTACTTCGAGAAGCAGCTGAACGCCCTTCACGACGGGAAGACGTACAGGGTCGACTGGCAGGACTACGCCACCGGCGCCCCCATCACCGCGCAGATGACCGCCGGGAAGATCGACATCGGCTCGATGGGTGACTTCCCGCTGCTCATCAACGCGGCCCGCGGCACACAGCTGGGCAGGCCCACCCGCCTGGTCTCGGTCACCGGCTACAACCTCAAGGGCGGCCTGAACACCATCGTCGTCGCACCGAAGTCCAAGCTCGGCTCCCTGAAGGACCTGCAAGGCAAGAAGGTCTCCACGAGCGTCGGCTCCGCCGCCGACGGCACCCTCGTACGGGCCCTGCAGCGGGCCGGCATCGATCCGAACAAGGGCATCGAGAAGCTGAACCAGCAGCCCGCGGTGGGCGCTTCGGCTCTCGCGGCGGGAAGCGCGGACGCGCTGTCGCAGTTCGTGGCCTGGCCGGGCCTGCTCGCCTACCAAGGCAAGGCGAAGGCGCTGTACGACGGCGCCGAGCTGAACCTGCCGACGTTCCACGGTGTCACCGCCCGCGAGGACTTCGCCAAGCAGCGCCCGGCCGTGCTGGAGGCGTTTTTGAAGGCCCAGGCCGAGGCAACCGACTACCTCAACGCCCATCCGGTGGAGGCCGCCGAGAAGGTCGCGAAGACCACCGGCCTGCCGGCAGAGGTCGTCTACCTCTACAACGGCGCCCACGGCATCTCCACCTTCGACCCTGCCGTCAAGCCGCAACTGGTCTCCGCGCTCGAGCAGGACGTCTCGGTCCTGAAGGCGGCCAAGCTGACCGGCGACATCGACGTGGACTCCTTCGTCGACGACCAGTACGTCAAGAAGGCCCTCGGCGCCGGCTACGCCAAGCAGCTCGCCGCCACCCCGCCCGCGGCCGCGAGCGAGGTCTGGCCCAAGGGCGCCACGGAGACCCGGAGCTTCCCCTCCCCCGCCCAGCTCCTCGCCTACGTCGCCCAGCACAGGGACGGCATCCGCGCGGCCTACGTCCCCGACGCCACCACCGGCACCCTCTGGTTCGCCGACAAGGCCGTCTGGGTGGCGGACGGCAAGCAGTTGCTGCCCTTCGTCGCTGCGGAAACCGCGCATGCCTACGTGGCCGATCACAGCGGCGCCCAGGTGATCACGTACGCGGACGCCCTGGGACGGGCCTCGTGAGCCGGTACCCCCGGCGGACGGGCCGGCTCGTACTGCGGGCCGGCTCGCTGGCCGCCGCTCTCGGCCTGTGGCAGCTGCTGACCACCTTCGACGTGAACCTGTGGGTGCGCTTCTCGCAGTTCCCGACGGTGACCGACGTGGCCCGGACCTTCGCCGACCGGCTCTCCGGCCCCGACTACTGGACCGACCTCACCGACAGCCTCACCCGGATCGTGACCGGCTTCCTGCTCGCCGCCGTCCTGGGCGTGGCCACCGGTGTGCTCGTGGCCCGCTCGAGGCTCGCCGAGGACCTGCTCGGCCCGGTCCTCGAGATGATCCGGCCCGTCCCGGCCATCGCCATGGTCCCCGTCGCGATCCTCCTGTTCCCCTCCAACGAGCAGGGCATCGTCTTCATCACCTTCACCGCCGCCTTCTTCCCGGTTCTGGTCTCCACCCGACACGCGGTGCGCGCGCTGACCCCGGTGTGGGAGGAGGCGGTGCGCACCATGGGCGGCGGCCGGTGGCGGATCCTCGGCTCCGTCGTCCTGCCGGGCGCACTGCCGGGCATCTTCGGCGGCCTGTCCGTCGGCATCGGCGTGTCCTGGATCTGTGTGATCTCCGCAGAGATGATCTCCGGCCAGTACGGCGTCGGCTACCGCACCTGGCAGGACTACACGATCGTCAACTACCCGGGCGTCTTCGTCGGCATGGTCACCATCGGCCTGCTCGGCTGGCTCACCTCCACCGCCGTCGAGTCGCTCGGCCGCCGCCTGACCCGCTGGCTGCCGCGTACGTCGTACGTCCCCGGCGCCAGGCCCCGGACCCGGCCCGCACGGGCCTTGGCGGCCCCGTCCACCGCCGAACCCACCAAGGCCGAGGAGGCACGCGATGAGCACCTCGTCTGAGACCAAGCCGGCCGAGGCGAGGACCGCGTCCGCGGCACCGCGCGGCACCCGCCTCACCCTGCGCGGCGCCATACTCGGCCGGCCGGACGCCCCGGCCGTGGCCGACGTCGACCTGGACGTCGCCGCCGGCGAGATCCTCACCGTCGTCGGTCCCTCCGGCTGCGGCAAGTCGACGCTGCTGCGCACCTTCGCCGGGCTACTGCCCACCCTGGACGGGACGGTTGAACAGGACGGGCGGCCGGTGACCGGCCCAGGGGCGGACCGGGCGCTGATCTTCCAGGAGGACGCGCTGCTGCCCTGGCGTACCCTGCGCGCCAACGTAGAACTGCCCCTCGCCATCCACGGCCTGCCGCGCGCGCAGCGCAGGGAACAGGCCGAGACCTGGCTGGAACGGGTCGGACTCACCGACCAGGCACGGCAGTTGCCGCACCGCGTCTCCGGCGGGCAGCGACAGCGCGCCCAGCTGGCCCGAGCCCTGGCCGGCCGGCCGCGCGCCGTCCTCATGGACGAACCCTTCGGCGCACTCGACGTCCAGACCCGCGCCGGCATGCAGGACCTGCTGGTGGAGGTGCTGCACGGCACGGGCGCGACCGTCGTCTTCGTCACCCACGACGTCGACGAGGCCCTGTTCCTCGGCGACCGCGTGGCCCTCCTCCGCTCCGGCCGGCTGATCGCCGTACGCGACGTGCCGCGCCCGCGCGAGCGCTCGGCGCACGACGACCCGGCCCGCGTGGCCCTGCGCCGCGACATCCTCACCTCGCTCGGTACGTGAAAGGCCCCCGTGACCATCCCCGTGCACAACCCCCTGGAGATCCCCGCCCTCAGCGACGCCGAGGAACTGACCTGCGACGTCCTCGTCATCGGCGGCGGCACCGCGGGCACCATGGCGGCCCTGACCGCCGCCGAGCACGGCGCGAACGTGCTGTTGCTGGAGAAGGCCCACGTCCGCCACTCCGGCGCGCTCGCCATGGGCATGGACGGCGTCAACAACGCGGTCATCCCGGGCCGCGCCGAGCCCCACGACTACGTCGCCGAGATCACCCGTGCCAACGACGGCGTCGTCGACCAGACCACCGTCCGCCAGACCGCCACCCGCGGCTTCGCCATGGTGCAACGGCTGGAGTCGTACGGGGTGAAGTTCGAGAAGGACGAGCACGGCGATTACGCGGTCCGCCAGGTCCACCGCTCGGGCTCTTACGTGCTGCCGATGCCGGAGGGCAAGGACGTCAAGAAGGTCCTGTACCGGCAGCTGCGGCGGCGCGAGATGCGAGAACGGATCCGGATCGAGAACCGGGTGATGCCGGTGCGCGTGCTCAGTGCGGGTGAGGGCGAGAACCGGCGGGCCGTGGGGGCTGCGGGCTTCAACACCCGGACCGGGCAGTTCGTCACCGTGCGCGCGGGCGCGGTGATCCTGGCGACCGGCGCCTGCGGCCGTCTCGGCCTGCCCGCGTCCGGCTATCTCTACGGAACGTACGAGAACCCGACGAACGCGGGCGACGGCTACGCGATGGCCTACCACGCGGGCGCCGAGCTCACCGGCATCGAGTGCTTCCAGATCAACCCGCTGATCAAGGACTACAACGGCCCCGCCTGCGCCTACGTCGCCAACCCCTTCGGCGGCTACCAGGTCAACCGGCACGGCGAACGCTTCGTCGACTCCGACTACTGGTCGGGCCAGATGATGGCCGAGTTCGCGGCGGAAGTGGCCGGTGACCGGGGCCCGGTGTACCTGAAGCTGAGCCATCTGCCGGAGGAGTCGATCTCGGCCCTGGAGACGATCCTGCACTCCACGGAACGCCCGACCCGCGGCACCTTCCACTCCGGCCGCGGCCACGACTACCGCACCCACGACGTCGAGATGCACGTCTCCGAAATCGGGCTGTGCGGTGGCCATTCCGCCTCGGGCGTCCGGGTCGACGACCACGCCCGTACGACCGTCCCCCGCCTGTACGCCGCCGGCGACCTGGCCTGCGTCCCGCACAACTACATGATCGGTGCCTTCGTCTTCGGCGACCTCGCGGGCGCGGACGCCTCCCAGTACACGGCGTACGAAGGGGAGTTGCCCTCTGACCAGCTCCAGGACGCGCACGAGCTGATCTACCGCCCCCTCCGTAACCCCGACGGCCCGCCGCAGTCCCAGGTCGAGTACAAGCTCCGCCGCTTCGTGAACGACTATGTGACCCCGCCGAAGTCCGGCGCCCGTCTCTCCCTGGCCCTGGAGGCGTTCGAGCGGATGCGCGCCGACATCGCCGAGATGGGCGCCCGCACCCCGCACGAGCTGATGCGCTGCGCGGAGGTCTCCTTCATCCGCGACTGCGCGGAGATGGCCGCGCGGGCTTCCCTGGCCCGCACGGAGTCCCGCTGGGGCCTCTACCACAACCGCCTCGACCACCCGCAGCGCGACGACGCCTCCTGGTTCCACCACCTCGATCTGCGCAAGTCCCCCACTGGTGCGATGGAGTTCACGGCTCGTCCCGTGGCCCCCTATCTGATTCCGGTCGACGGCTTCTCCCCGGTCGGCGGCCCCTCCCGTCACCTCGGCGAGGTCCATCCGGAACAGGTGGCGACCGCGGGGGCGCGGGAAGCGGCGCCGGTGGCGATGCGGCAGGAGCCCGCCGTGAGCAGCACAACCGCCCACCCCGGTACCGACGCGGACTCACCGGCCACACCGCGCCTGCTCGAGCTCCTCTCCCTCGCGGAGGACGAGCCCCGGCTGGCCGACCTCACCCCGTATCTGACCGACCCCGAGCCCAGCGTCCGCCGTACGGCCGTCACCGTCCTGACGGAGACCGTGCCGCCGGGCGCAGGACCGGCACTGACCACGGCGCTCGCCGACACCGACGCCGGCGTCCGCGCCGCCGCAGCCGCCTCACTGCGTGAACTGGTCGAGACTCTGGCCCCCGAACCGGCCCTGCGCGACGGCCTCGCCGCCGCCCTGTCCGAAGCCGACCCCGTCGCCCGTGCCGCCGCGCTGGACGCCCTGCGGGTCCTGCGCCTCGGTGACACCGGGCTGTTCAGGGACGCTCTTTCGGACTCCGACATCACCGTCCGCATCGCGGCCGTGCGAGCACTCGTGTCGGTCGACGCTGCCGGAGAGCTGGCCCGCGCGGCGATGGCCGACCCGTCCCGCGAGGTCCGTGTCGCCATCGCCAAGGCCCTGGCCACCGTGACGGCGGGGCGGCTCGACGACACCGCTCCGACCGGCCCCGTTCCCGGCATGGTCCACTCGGCCCTCGCCGAGCTCATCGACGATCCCGACGCCCTGGTGCGTGCGGCCGCCTTCGAAGCTGTGGGCACGACCAACTGCCCGGCACCACTGGCCGAACGCGCGGAGGCAGCCCTGTCCGACCCGGCCTGGCAGGTGCGGGCCGGTGCCGCAACCGCCCTGTCCGCCGCGGACCCCGAGCTCGCCGTAGCCGCCCTCGCCAAGGCCCTCGCCGACCCGAACGCCGACGTCCGCAAGGCCGCCGTGACGGCACTGACCCGGCACCGTGCCACCGAGGACGCCCGAGCGGCCCTGGCCACGGCGACGACGGACCGGGACGCGGACGTCAGGGCCTATGCGGCCCGGGCACTGTGACGCCACCGCTGTGCCGGTGACGTCCCGCGTTCAGCTCGTGTGGGTCGAAGTCACCGCCCCAGGCTCGCCGCGCTGCAACAGCAGGAGGAGCAGGCCGCCGTACGGCGGTGCGCGGTCGTGGCGCTCCCCCGCCTCGGCGATGGCGATCAGCCGCTGCGAGCCGGCGTTCTCCGGGGCGCCGCTGCGGTGGCTCCACGTCATCGCCCCCTCCTTCGCGGCCCTCATCCCCGCCGCATCGCCCTCGGCACCCCCACCAACAGCCGGGCCGTAGCCGCATTCGCCCG
>CBFHCJ010000122.1:0-12532 GCA_965654005.1 uncultured Streptomyces sp.
ACACGTTCTTCTCAGTGGGCAGCGGCACCGGGCCCGCGACCGACGCACCAGTGCGGGTCACCGTCTCGACGATCTTCTTCGCCGAGGAGTCGATGACCTCGTGGTCGTAGGCCTTGAGCCGAATGCGGATCTTCTGTCCCGCCATGGCTACTCCGTAGTCCTGTCTCTTTTAACGCTCCGGAACCCGGCGTTCCAGCCCTTTTCTCCGACCCACGCGGTCGGGCGTGTCGCGCTCCCGCTGACACAGATGCCCCTTGTTCGAACATCCCTACTGCGGGAACACAGCCCTTCCGGAACCGTGAGACCGGGGGCGAAGGGGCCCACCGGGCGCCTGGTCGGTGCCGCGCCCACACTTCCCGGAAGATTCCCGTACGTCCGCCCCAGCGCTGCCGTGAGGCAGTTAGGGCGACGAGTACTGTGGGACTCGCTTCCGGTCCTCCCGGCGGGAGGCGCGCAGCATCAACACTCGACCGAGCAACCCCGCTAGTCTGCCATACGGGGCCGGGGCTCCGCCAATCGGGCCGGAGAGAATACCCCGGGGGTGACGTGGGGCAAACCCAGGCCCGGCGGGCCTTCCGCCCCGGGGTCGACCGCCAGCCCATCCGGCCTCTTCGTCACGCCCCCACCGGGTCGTATGCGCACGACTGCGCTCCCTATATGCACCTCCGTACACAGGCTCGTCCGCGGAATCCGAAACAGCCCCGCCTGCCGGTCGGTCCGAGTCGCAGCCGCCAAACACCACCGCCTGACCTTGTTCCACGTGGACGACGACTTCGCTGCCATCGCGAAGGTCCGGCCTGACCTGTCCATGATGCGGGGACGAGTCGGTCGGCGACCAGGACGGCAGCAGCACGCAGGAGAGCGCGCAGGCGAAGAAGGAGAAGGAGGAACGGACCGCCCGCTATGTCCAGGACCGCCTGGAGTTCGACGAGGCGTGGCGCACGGCCATCTACGCCCGGATCGTCGACAAGGTCGGCGAGCGCACGTACTGGGAGCAGTGGGCCAAGGACATCGCGCTGATCGCGGAGCGGCACGTCGCCCGCATCAAGGCGGGCCTGACGGACCCTCAAAAGGCGGAAGCCTTTGCCGAGTTCACCGGTGAACTGCGGGCGAACATAAACGCTGGTGTCACCGAGTCCGACGCCATCGACATGCTCGCCCAGCACCTGATCACCAAACCGGTCTTCGACGCGCTCTTCCAGGACTACGCGTTCGCCGACCACAACCCCGTCTCCCAGGCGATGCAGCGCATGCTGACCGTCCTGGACGACGACACCATCTCAGCCGAGACGAAGACCCTTCAGGGCTTCTACGAGTCGGTGCGGGTCCGCGCAGAGGGCATCACCGACCACGAGGGCCGCCAGCGGGTCATCACGGAGCTGTACGAGAAGTTCTTCAAGACAGCGCTGCCCAAGACCGCGGATGCACTCGGCATCGTCTACACGCCGACCGAGGTCGTCGACTTCATCCTGCGCTCCACGGACCAGGCCCTGGAGCGGCACTTCGGCCGGTCGTTGTCCGATGAGGACGTGCACGTGCTGGATCCGTTCACGGGCACGGGCACGTTCATGGTGCGGCTGCTCCAGTCCGGATTGATCAGGCCGGAGGACCTGCTGCGCAAGTACACGCGGGAGTTGCACGCCAACGAGATCGTGCTGCTGGCCTATTACATCGCGGCGGTCAACATCGAGGCCGCGTTCCATGATCTGTACGCGGAGGCCGGGGCTGACACCGGGGATGCGTACGTCCCGTTCGAGGGCATCGTACTGACGGACACGTTCCAGCTCGCGGAGTCCGACGAGGGGCGGCTGTTCGGGGACGTGCTGTCGGGGAACAGCGAGCGGGCGCGGAAGCAGATGGGGCAGGACATCCGGGTCGTGCTGGGGAACCCGCCTTATTCAGTGGGGCAGGACAGCGTCAACGACAACAACCAGAACCAGAAGTACGAGGGTCTGGACGGACGCATCGCCGAGACGTACGTCACAGAGTCCGCTGTCGAAAGAACAAGCTCTACGACTCCTATATCCGTGCCTTCCGCTGGGCTTCGGATCGAATCAAGGACGAAGGCGTCGTGGCGTTCGTCTCCAACGGGGGATACGTCGACGGCACCAGCGCGGACGGTCTGCGCAAGTCACTGATGGCCGAATTCGACGCGGTGTACTGCTACAATCTGCGGGGCAACCAGCGCACGGCCGGGGAGCTTTCCCGCAGGGAGGGCGGCAAGATCTTCGGTTCGGGCAGCCGCAACACGGTCGCCGTCATCGTCCTGGTGAAGGGTGGCCGTACGGATGTGCCGCGCGGGCTGTTCTACCGAGACATCGGGGACTATCTCAGCCGTGAGGAGAAGCTCCGCATCGTCGGCTCGCAGAGCCTCGACACAGTGGAGTGGGAGCCCGTCATCCCGAGCCCGGAGGGCGACTGGATCGACCAGAGGGATGCGCGGTACGCGACCTTCCAGACGATCGGCGACAAGGACAAGATCGCACGGGACAAAACCGTGTTCGCCATGTACTCCAGCGGTCTCAACTCTGCCCGCGACTCCTGGGTCTACAACTTCTCCGGGGAGAAGGTGCGGACGAACATGGAGTCGATGATCGACTTCTACAACAGTCAGGTGGACGACTTCCGGAAACACTGCCATGTGGCGGGGGTCGTGGATCCGGACCCCAAGTACGTCGGAGACTGGATCAACACCGACGACGCGAAGATCAGTTGGAACCGGGCCGACAAGACGCGGCTGGCAAAGGGCGAGAAGTACACCTTCGACGCAAAGCGGGTTGTGACGTCGTCGTATCGTCCCTTCACCAAGCAGAAGCTGTACTTCGACTCGCGGCTGAACGACATGACGTATCAGCTGCCGCGGTTGTTCCCGACAGTGGAGTGCGAGAACTTCGGGTTCTACAGCAATGGCGTCCACGCGACCGCCGAACCCGCAATTCTCATGGTCGATCA
The DNA here is from genome assembly GCA_965654005.1 of uncultured Streptomyces sp. Classification (GTDB taxonomy): domain Bacteria; phylum Actinomycetota; class Actinomycetes; order Streptomycetales; family Streptomycetaceae; genus Streptomyces. The sequence goes on from CBFHCJ010000122.1 coordinate 2,953, forward strand.
CGTGCCCAACCTCGACGTTTTCGGCAAGGGCGGCTATTTCTTCCCCCGCTACACCTACCGCGAACTCACCGTGGAAGGCGGCTTCGACTTCGGTAACGAAACCGGATCTGCCACCTACGAGCGTGTAGACAACATTACCGACGCCACCCTCGCCGCGTACCGCAAGACGTACGCCGACACGGCCCCCGACCTGACGAAGGACGACATCTTCTTCTACGTCTACGGCCTGCTCCACTCCCCCGCCTACCGCGAGGCTTACGCCGCCGACCTCAAGAAGTCCCTGCCCCGCATCCCGAAGGTGCGCGACTTCCAGGGCTTCTCCGCGGCCGGCCGGGAGCTGTCCAAGCTGCACATCAACTACGAGACGGCCAAGCCCTTCGGTGGCATCGTGGTGTCGCTCAGGAACACCCACCCGGACATGCCCGAATCCGAGCTCTTCCGGGTGACCAAGATGAAGATCCCGAAGACGAAGGGCGTGCAGGACCGGACGCAGATCGTCTACAACCACCATGTAACACTGGAGAACATCCCGGAGGAGGCGTACGAGTACCAGCTCGGCGCCCGTTCGGCGATCGAGTGGATCATCGACCGCTACCAGGTGAAGACCGATCCGAAGTCCCGCATCGTCAACGACCCCAACGACTGGTCCGACGACCCGCGGTACGTCGTGGACCTGCTCAAGCGCATCGTGACGGTGAGTCTCGCGACCATCGAGATCGTCAAGCACCTCCCGCCGCTCGACATCATCGAAGACGCCACCTGAGTCGGCGTCGCCGCAGAACACCCCACGCGGGACTACAGTCTCGCGCGGGGTGTGGGTGGTTCAGGATTCAGCCCCGGAGGCGTACGTCACGAAGCCCGCCCAGGCGCCAGGCGTGAGCGCCAGTCGGGGGCCTGCGATGTTCTTGGAGTCACGCACATGGACGGTGCCGGGGCTGGTGGCAACCTCGACGCAGGACTCGCCGTCGGGGCCGTCGCTGTAGCTGCTCTTGAACCACGCCAGTTCGGAAGCGCCCCCAGCGGATGCCTTGCGGATCATGTCTCTCCCAGCAGTTGCTCAATAAATGCCAGCGACTCTCGTGGCGGGAGAGCCTGCGCCCGGATGGTGCCATACCGCAGCTCAAGGATACGAAGCTGCCTCGGATCAGACGTCGGACGACCGTTGAACGCGCCGTCGGAACGCCCCACGGCTGTCCCGTCCTCGAACTTCAGCACTTCGATCCTGCCGCTCATGCCGGGATGGGCTGCACTGTCCATCGGCATCACCTGGAGGGTGACGTTGTGCAATCGCCCCACCTCCAGCAGGCGTTCGAACTGCTGTCTCCGTACCATTGTGCCTCCAACCTTGCGGCGAAGCGTCGCCTCTTCCAGCACGAAGCTGAGAGCTGGCGCAGGCGACCGCTCGAAGACAGATCGCCGAGCCATACGGGCCGCCACCAGACGTTCCACGTCGTCCGGTGAATAGGCCGGCTGCCATGCCTCCAGCAGGGCTCGCGCGTGCTCGGGTGTCTGCAACAGACCAGCGATGCTGCTGCACACGTACACACCGATCTCAACCGCGCGCGCCTCCATCTTCGCCAGATCCCGCACCTGCTTCGGATACCGGACCTTCTTCACGTCCTCCTTCATCGCCGAGAGCAGCCCGCCCGCCCGCAGCACCTCGTCCGCCATGTCCAGGTACTCCGGCCGGGGAATCCGCTTCCCGCTCTCAATCTTGTAGACCATGTCCTCGCCGTACCCGACCGTCAGCCCGAAGTCCGCGGCCCGCATTCCCGCCGCCTCTCGCCGCAGCTTCAGCTGCCGCCCCACTGTCGCGACGACCGCCACTCCCCAGTCGTCGTCCGGGTCAACCTCCCAACCCGGTTCATCCGTCTCGCCCTTGAGCCGAACCGCCTCGCCGTCCACCCGCATCCCGCACCCCTCCGTCGTCCTTTCCTGCCTTAACGCCGCCGTACCCGTAGACCACTTCCGGACAGCCCCGACAGCACCGGACAACCTCCGGACAGTCACCGTACGCAACGGCTTCGTCACTGTTCACGGTAAACACAAGTGGCCACGATGAACGACGTGAACGAGCAATCCGTCCAACTCCGCCCCCTCACCCGCCACTTCCGTGTGCTCCTGTCCCCCACACCGTGCGGTGCCCGTCTCGCCCGTCTCCTCTCCACCGAGCGGCTGCACGCGTGGGACCTGCCGCACCACGTCGTCGAGGCCGCCGCCCACGTCATCGCGGAACTCGCCTCCAACGCCGCCACCCATGGCCGCCTTCCGGGGCGGGACTTCCTCCTCACCCTCCAGGCCACCGCCGACGTACTCCGCATCGAAGTGACCGACACGCGCGGCGCCGAGTCAGGGCGCGGCCTCCTCCTCGTCGAGGCCCTGGCCGACCGCTGGGGCGTCGAACAAGGCCCCGTCGCTGAGACCGTTCTGCTGCTCCTCATGGTGGCGAAGCCACCAAGACGATCAGTGGGCGATGGTGAGTTCGGCGCATGACGGAAAGATCACCATTGGCTACAAGGCGTACTTGCCTGCCCCATGCCGAACCAGGAGCGCGATCCGGTTCACTGTCAAGGGAGCTCGCCCGTGCCGTCGGCCTGCTGTGCGACCGCAGGCGGGGGCTGGGCGGTGACGGCGTGTACTTCGTGGCCGATCACGGCGACGGCACGGCCCGGGCCTGGTTCTACAACCCTGACGGGTCCGAGGCACTGCTGTGCGGGAACGGTATGCGGTGCGCCGGCCGCATACTGCTCGACCGCCACCAGGCCGAGTCCGTCGTCGTGGACCAGGGGCCGTACTCCTTCACCGTGCGCGACCGGGGTCGTACGCCGCACGGGGTACGGCAGGTGTCCGTGGAGCTGCCCGCCGTGGACTTCGCGCCGGGGGAGCCGATCGTGGCCGAGGCGGGGCCGCACGGCGAGTACGTGGACCGGCTGCTGCCGGTCTTCCATCCCTCGCGGCACGTGACGGCGGTCGCGGTGCCGAACTCCCACCTGGTCACCGTGATCGACGCCTACGACGAGGCGGAGCTGATCGAAACCGGGCGGCGCGTCGCCGGTTCACCGGACGTCTTCCCGATCGGCGCCAACCTCTCCTTCGTCCTGCCGCTCTCGGACGACGAAGTGTTCATCCACACCTACGAGCGGGGGGCAGGGCTGACCCCTTCGTGCGGTTCGGGCATCGCGGCCTCGCGTGCGGTGCTGTCCCGACTCGGGCTCGTCGATCCGGAGCGGCCGGTGACCGTACGCAATCCGGGAGGCGTCGCCCGGAGCCTGCTCCAGCCCGTCGGTGATGTGTGGCAGCCGGTGCTGGAGGGCAACGCCACCCTCGTGTACGAGGCGGAACTCGACCCCGCGGTGCTGCTGGGTGACGGACCGGTGGAGTACGCGGGTGCCGCGAACATGGCGGAAATCGGCGCGTTCGCGGAGCTCAGCCGGGAAAACATGAAGGTGTTGCACGAGGCCGGGATCCATCCGACCGAGATCTGATCCGAGATCTGATCCGAGATCTGATCGCCGTCGTCTGAGCAGGGACTGAGCAGGGACCGCCGCCCGGCGGGGCCGCGGCATCCGGCTGCTCGGTCTGTCGGACCTTGCCCCGTGCAACGTCCGCTGGGGCTACCGGGAGGGGACGGCGTGGGGGCACTTTCGGCGAGCCTGATGGTCATCGCGGTGGGGATCACGCTGCGGCAGGCGGACCGATGGTGGTTCAGTCCGATACGCGCGATACGGGGGCGGGACAGACCTGACTCGCTCCGGTCGGTGATGTCGCTCCAGCGTGAGCGGCTCAACGACGTCACGCCCGTACTCCTGCTCCTCGGCCACTGGCTGGAGCTCGCCGGGTGGTGTGCGGTGGCCGTGCACGGCGGCGCCTGGGGGTGGGTGGTCGCGGCCCTCGCGGGCGCGGTGAAGTTCCGCCATCTGCAGGAGGTCAGCCACTTCGCGGTGCACGGCGTGCTGGTGCGCGGCGGCCGGCTGAACACACTTCTCGCGGAAATGGCCGTGCATGTCCCGCTCGGCTTCGTGCCCGTGGCCGTACGCCGCCGTCGGCACGTACGCGAGCACCACCCGAACGCGACGGTCGCCGGAGCCGACCCGAACCTGGCCGAGCTGCACCGTGCGGGACTGCGGCCGGGGGCCACAGCAGCGCGGTACGTGCTCACCATGGTCCACCCGCTCACTCCGGCCGGTGCGTCGGACACCGTGCACGCTCTGGCCGCGCTGTGGCGGGAGCCGGGCGCCGGACGGCTGCGGGCCGCCGGTCCGGTGGCGGTGGCGGCGGCCTCGGCCGCGGTCTTCGGCTGGCAGGCCGCGGTGTTCGTCTTCCTGCTGCCCCGGCTGCTGCTGTACCCACAGCTCGCCTGGATGTCGCTGCTCGTCGAACACCGCTGGTTCGACCCGGAGCCGGTCACCGGCCCACCGGTGGCCGTGGAGGCCGGCCGGTGCCTGCGGCTGTATCCGCGCAACACTCTGCTCGCCCTGCTGGCCCGGGGCACCTGGCTGCCGTACGGCGACCTGTACCACTTCGCGCACTCCGCGCACCCGGCGGTGCGCTGGAACTTCCTGCCCGCACTGGAGCGTTCCCTGCGTGGCCCCGCCTACCGGCCGCATGCCCTGCTGCTAGGCGAGTCCGCCGTACTGCGCCGCCACCGCCGGGCTCTGACGTCGGCCACGGTGACCGCACCGGGAGCCCCGGCCCGCCTCGGCCGCCGTCCGCAGGAGATGTGAACCGCGGGCGGCGTACCCGTACGAACCGCGCGGACAGCCAGGACAGCACCGGACAAGCCCCGGACAGTCACCGTACGCAACCGCCCTGTCGCTCACCCCGGTAGGCAGATCCGGCCACTCTGAGTGGCGTGAATCAGGAAATCGCCGAGCCCAGGGCCGCCGAACCGGCATGCCACTTCCCCGACTTCAGCGTGCTGCTGTCGTCCACACCCCGCGGTGCCCGCCTCGCCCGCCTGCTCGCGGACGCCCAACTCCGCAGCTGGGGAATCCCGTCGGACGCCGCGAGCCACGTCGTGGCCGAACTGGCGGCCAACGCCACGACCCACGGCCGCGTCCCGGGCCGGGACTTCCGCCTCACGCTCTACGTGGTCGACAGCACCCTCCGTATCGAGGTCACCGACACCCGCGGTGAACGGCTCCCGCAGCTCCGACAGCCGGCCCCCGGCGACGAGTCCGGCCGTGGCCTGCTCCTCGTGGACACGCTCGCGGACCGCTGGGGCGTGACCGAGGACCGCTTCCCGCGCAAGACGGTCTGGGCCGAACTGCGCCTCCCCCGACCGGAACCCGTCCCCTCACGCTCCGGTGTCGCAGACGCCTTCCCCAAAGGAACCTGAGGGAGAAAGGACGCCTGCCGTAGATGCAGCGGACGAAGGACGAGGCGTTCGCCAAGGCCGTGGAGTGGCAGTCCGTCAGCCCGGTACGGAGCTGGGTCCTGGCCTGGGCCAGGGATGTCGAGATCGCCCGCCGCCCCGGCCTCACCGCCCGCCACGCCCGGGCCAGGAGCAACCTGGAGCATGAGGACGCGGCCGTCGCCCGGGAGGCCCTGCACGATCCGAGGGGCGGTGACGTCGTCGTGCCGGGCGGGATGTTCACGTACCAGATCGTCGTGCGCAGCGAACGGGTCTACGTCGTGCAGCTCACCTACCTGGGCTGAGCGGCCTCGGGGCAGTGAGGCACGCCCCAGCGCCGCCCGGCACGGCACCTCGCCGCACTGCCGCATCAGCCAAGTACGTTAGGTGGTGTCACCCGGGGGTGACGCCACCGGACCTGACCCTTCCGTTGGCCACCCGGCGGTCCATGCGGCGGCGTCGCAGGGCTGCCGTGTACAGGAACAGCGACACGGCTATGACCAGGATGGCGAAGGCCACCATCAACGTGTCGGAGGACGCCACCAGGGACACCGCCCAGACGATGCCCGCCATCACGGCGAAGATCCCCAACCCCTTGAGCGAATTCATGTGTTCTCTCGACTCATTTCCATGCGGATACGCGGGTCACGTAAGACTTCACAATGGACGACAGAATCCAATAAGTCCGCACTGCGGCATACACCAGTTCCGGAAGCATCAGGGCTTCGACGAGCATCGCCTTCCAGCCGAGATTCCATACCCGCAGTGGGGGGTAGACGATCCAGAAGGCCAGCACCAGCCAGAAGACCAACCCCGCGGAGGAGCCGTACTTCACGGCCGTCAGCAGCGGAGTCCAGCCCCAACCCACGAGGTAGGCCAAGCCGACGAGCCCGAAGACCATGGTGGCGATGGTGTGCCAGGTGAACCGCGTCAAGCCGCGGCCGCGGAGGGTGTCCACGGTGCCTCGGTTCCACCGTTCGCGCTGCTGAATCAGCTCGCGCAGCGTGGGCATGAGATCGGTGTACGCGATGCAGAGCTGGTTGGCGGTCACCTTCCAGCCGGATTCCTTGAGCGCCAGCGTGGTCTCGTAGTCCTCGACGAGATTGCGGTGGTCCTCCCAGAAGACCTCGCCCCGCCAGTCCAGCAGGCCCTGCAACGCCTCGGCCCGGTAGAAGGAGCCGGCCCCCGCCATGGTGTGGATGTCTTGGCGATAGCGGGAGTTGGCGGCCCGGCCGTACTCGATGATCTGCATGCCGAGGAGGAACCGCTGCCACGGGTTGCGCCAGAGATCGGTACGACCGAGGCACGCGGCGCTGACGCCGCCGATCTCCGGATCGGATGCGATGACGTTGCAGGCCCGTTCGATGAACCTGGGGTGGAGCTCGGTGTCGGCGTCCATGACGAGGACGTGGCGCACCCCGCCGGTCAGTCGTCCGCCGACGGCATCCCTGAGCCAGCGCAGGCCGTAGTTGAGGGCGCCCGCCTTCTTGTGCGGGTTGTTGTCGAGGGTCAGGACGACGGTCAGGGGCGTGCGCTCGTCGTCGGCGAACCGACGCGCGTATTCCTCGGTGCGGTCGGTCGAGTTGTTGACCACCACGACGATGAGGTCGGGCGGCTGGCTCTGCCCGGCCAGGGACTCCAGCGATGTGAGGACCCCGACCTCTTCGTTTCGCGCCGGAACGAGGACGACGGTCTCATAGACCACCCCGCTCTGCGCCTCGCCTTCCGAGACGCGGCCTCTTCGATGTCTGCTGCGCGATGCGCGCCGCGATTCGACTTGCGCACGACGCGCCGTTGTACCGGTCACTGACAGATCCCCCACCAGAGTCACTCACACAACGCCCCGACCGTTGTGCTCATGATGTGAAAAGCACCTCGCAAAAAATATCGTACGGATGCCTCATCGGCCCACTATCGTGCCACCCGGCATCTTGGTGCTCAGCGATCACGCGGTTGAACCTCAGACGAACCCCATGAGTCCCGTTTGCATGACAAAGACGCCATAATTCGGACACTTGGGGGCCATAAGTCGCACCGGGCGACACGGATCGACACCTAGCGACACCGAGCGACACCGAGCGACACCGGGCGACTGTGAGGAAGACCACACCATCTTCCGGAGGAAGCCGCCCCTGGGGCATTTTGATGAAAGGATGACTGCCACACGCCGCGATGATCAGCCGATGATGAGCCATGGATTCGATGCGCAGCGCGCGGGCTCGGCGCAGCGCTCACATCTCCCCGGGGAGCTTCAGTGAGCCGCCGCAGCCGCAACTCCTCCCGTCGCGCACGGAACGCAGTCATATTCGTACTCTTCGTGAGCGTCCTTGCCGCGGGTGGCACCGCGCTCTATTCCATGTGGCGGTCCGCCGGTTCCGAGTCCCCGGTGCTCACGGTTCGCTACCGGACCGACGCCCCGGCCACGGCCGCCGTGGCGAAACCGTGGCTGCAAGTCGTCAACACGTCCAAGAAGACCGTGGCTCTGAGGGACGTGACGTTGCGGTACTACTACACGGCGGACGGCGACTCCCCGTACGGCTCCAACTGCGTCCAGGCCTCCGTCGGCTGTTCGAACGTCACCCAGAAGACCGGCCCGGCAGACGATGGGGCACCGAACGCCGACCACTACCTCCAGATCGGCTTCACGGCGGCGGCGGGCAGCCTGGCCCCCGGCAAAAGCAGCAAGGCCATCGGACTTCAGCTCTACCGCGTAGACCACAAGAAGCTGAACCAGGCGAACGACCGTTCGTTCAACGCCAAGGACACCACGTACGCGCCGTCGAAGCTCGTGACCGCGTACGTCGGCGGCACACTCGTCTGGGGAGAGGAACCGAACGGCGACACCCCCGGGCAGGGCACGTCCTCCCCGGCGCCGAAGTCGGCCGCGGCCGTGCCGCCCTCGGGCGTCCTCTTCGACGACTTCGACTACACCGGTCCCGACGACCCCGCGCTCGCCGCCAACGGCTGGGCGGTCCGCAGCGGCGAAGGCGGCCCGGGGATCGAGGACACCTGGACGAAGGAAGGCGTCAGCTTCCCTGCCGGCGAGGACGGCAAGGGGGATCAGGCCCTCCAGCTGCGGGCCGTCACGGACGGGACCGAGCAGGGCACACGGCAGTCCGAGTTCCACCGCACCGAGCCGACCGTCTTCACCGGCACCCTCGTCGCCCGGGTGTACTTCAGCGACGAGCCGACGAGCGGCAGCGACGGCGACCACATCTCCGAGTCCTTCTTCACCATCTCCCCCGACCCCGCGTCGTCGACGTACAGCGAACTGGACTACGAGTACATGCCCAACGGCGGTTGGGGCAGGCTCGGGCCCCGGCTCGACACCACGAGCTGGCACAACGGCGCGCTGGGGGACCGGGTCACCAGCTCCCACACGACGTCACTCGCCGGCTGGCACACCATGGTGATCACCTCGGTGGACGGGGTCACCACCTACTCCGTGGACGGTCGCAAGCTGTTCACGAGCGGCGGCGACTACTTCCCGCGCGAGCCCATGAGTATCAACTTCAGCACGTGGTTCATCGACCTTCCCTTCAAGGGGCCGCGCACCTGGGACATGCGGGTCGACTGGCTCTACTACCAGGCCGGTCGGACCGTGTCCGTGAAGGACGTCCAGAAGGCCGTGGCCGGCTTCTCCGCCGACGGGACCCACTACGTCAACACCCTGCCCAAGTTCTGACCCGGACCGCGCCGACGACTTGCTCGGCTCAGCGCCTTCAGCGCGCCACGGGTCCGGCCCGCCCGACCGTGGACCGGGTCACCGCAAACCCTCGCACGCACGGTATACGTCCGCCCGGACGGCCGCGACGCAACCCTGATCGACTCGTGGGAGGGCCGTGACACGTAGATCAGCGGCGCGACCCACGCACGCCGCCTCAGGTAGAGGCGGTCTTTGACGCGTTACGAAACGAGGTCCGTCCAGGCGATGGCGGGAAGGTGAGACTGGGGCCAAGGCGCTCTCGACCACCGGAGAACGCGAAGAGGCCCGTACGACCGAAGTCGTACGGGCCTCCTCAGGTCAGGTGACCCAGAGGGTCAGACCCGCAAGCGAGCGGGACTCACTTGTTGATCTTGGTGACCTGGCCGGCGCCCACGGTGCGGCCACCCTCACGGATGGCGAACTTCAGGCCCTCTTCCATGGCGATGGGCTGGATGAGCTGCACCGACATCTCGGTGTTGTCACCCGGCATGACCATCTCGGTGCCCTCGGGGAGGGTCACG
>CBFHCJ010000123.1:0-12511 GCA_965654005.1 uncultured Streptomyces sp.
GGTCGTCATCAATGCGTACGGCCGGGGCATGCCAGCAGCGTTCGGCGGCTGATCAGGCAGCCCAGGAGAACGCAGGGGTGGAAAGCTGGTGGGCAGAGCAGAACTGGCTGCGTCGGTACAGCTGAGTGTGCGGCGGGCTGACGAGTCTGTATCGGAAGATCTGGAGTGGTCGTCTGCGCCACTCGATTTGCTGCGGACCGCACGTCCATGGCGGATGTTTCGCTGCCACAAGGGGCAGAAGCACTACTCCGGAACGTACTGGTCAGCGACAGTTCGCGACCATGTGATCTATGAGTCGCGGCTGGAGCTGGCACGGCTCTTGTTCGCGGACTTCGCTCCGGATGTCCGGCAGATGGTTGCTCAGCCCTTCCTGCTCAAGGCCGAGGTCAAGGGCAAGCTGCGGCGACACATCCCGGACTACCTCCTGTTGACCGATGACGGCCCGGTGGTTGTGGACGTCAAACCGCGTCACCGGTTGGAGCTGCCGAAGATTGCGTTCACGTTCGAGTGGACACGGGAAGCGGTCGCGTCTCGTGGCTGGCAGTACGAGGTCTGGAGCGAGCCGGACCCCCATGAGCTGGAGAACGTCCGCTTCCTTGCCGGCTACCGCCGGGACTGGCTGTTCGACCCGGTGCTCCTGGAGGGCCTGCGGGCGCTGGACCTGGACGGAAGGACGCTGGGTGAGGCCTTCCGGCTGCTGCCGGAACAGCCTCGGCCACTGGTGAAGTCAGCTGTTCTGCACCTGCTGTGGTCCGGGCGCGTGACTACGGAAATGGGCGAACCGCTCAGCGCCGGGCACGTGTTGAAGAGGTCCGCATGAGCTGGGCGGGGACTCGACTGGGTATTGGGACGCACTTCAGGCTCGACGGCGAGACGGTCGAGGTCGTGGAGTTCGCAAGCCTGGTGACGGGCATGGAGGTCATCCTCAAGGACGCGCGTGACCGGTTGGTGCGGATATCAGTACGTGAGTTGCTGACCTCGGAGCGAGCCGAGGTGATCCCCACGGGCCCAGGGCCGGTCGCCGATGAAGGGGAGTCGGCCGCTGCGGTGCTGGCCCGGCTGACCAAGGAGGAGAGGAAGAGCGTCCTTGACCGAGCCGAGCATGTCCGGGAGATGCTGACTGGCTACCGCTCCGGGGCCGAGGAACTGGCGCGGCCGGTTGAGCCTCGGCCTGAGTACGCCCCCGGCTTGTCGTTGGGCAAGCGGTACGCGGCCAAGGCGTCCGAGCTGGGTCTGACCGTGCGGTCGATGGAGCGCTGGGCACAGGCATACCTGGAGAACGGCGAGGCCGGGCTCGTCCCGAGGAAGGCACCGGCGGACGGTGGGCTGGGCAATGCCGATCCGCGCTGGGTGGAGGCGGCCGAGGAGGTGCTGGGCGAGTACGAGGAGGAGTCCCGCCCCTCCATCAAGTTGGTGCTGGAGCGGGTGGAAGCTCGTTTACAGGCCGTCTTCGGGGCGGGGACGGTGCCGCTACCGAAGCGGACAGCGGGCTATCGGTGGATGCAGGAGCTTGAGCGGCGCCAGCCGACGTTCCGGTTGAGCACGAAGCGAAACCGGGAGATCGCCGAGCGTCCCGGTGGTGCCTACGGCAAGCTGCGACCGACGCGGCCGGGCGAGTATCTGCTGATGGACACCACGCGGCTGGATGTCTTCGCCTTTGATCCGGTGACGCTGAAGTGGGTGCAGGCGGAGCTGACGGTCGCCATGGACTGGTACACCCGCTGCATCACAGGTATCCGGGTCACACCGGTGTCGACGAAGGCCGTCGACGCGGCAGCCGTCCTCTTCCAGACCTATCGGCCCCGGCCCATCCCGTCGACCTGGCCGAGAGAGGCGGCCTGGCCGGATCACGGAATCCCCCGCGCTGTCCTGATCGATGCCGAGGCGGCTCACGGCCCTATCACCGGGGCCGTCGGCCCGGCTCTGGCACCGGAAACACTCATCGTCGACCACGGCAAGATCTACCTCTCCGAGTATCTGACCAGTGTCTGCCAACGGTTGGGCATCTCGATCCAGCCCGCCCGGCTGCGAACGGGCCGGGACAAGGGACCGATCGAAAGATTCTTCCGGACCTTGCGGGAAGACCTGCTCCAGGTGCTGCCCGGCTACAAAGGCCCGGATATCCACTCGCGAGGGCTCAACCCGGAGAAGGACGCGTTCTTCTTCCTGCACGAGCTGGAGGCGATCATCCGCGAGTGGGTCGCGGTCGTCTATCACCGCAGGCCACACAGCGGTCTGGTCGACCCCCACCTGCCGAAGTTGAACCTGTCTCCGACAGCAATGTTTGAACACGGTCTCGCGCGGGCTGGCTACATCGAGGTGCCCCGCGACCCGGACCTGGCCTACGAGTTCCTGAAGGTCAAGATGCGGACCGTCCAGCACTACGGCGTTGAGATCGACGGCCGCCGCTACAACGGGGAAGGGCTCGAAGGGCTCCGGGACATGGCGGGCTCGGACGTCGAGCTCGCCAAGCGACGGCACCCGTTCTGCATCGACCCCGACGACATCACCCGCATCTACTTCCGTGACCGAGAACGCACCTGGCACACGTTGCGGTGGGAACACGCCCCCGGCCTCCAGATGCCCCTGAGCGAGGAAGCCCTGCAGTTTGCCCGACGCCTGGCCGCGAAACAGTACACCTACCCCAACGACAAGCTCGCGGTATCCCTGCTGCTGGAGCGGTGGAACCTCGGGCTCGGCAACTCTCTGGTGGAACGGCGGATGGCCCTGCGGCTCTCCCGCGAACAGCGAGCCGTCGAGATCCCCGAAAAGACCGCCACCACCGTGGACACACTGCCGTCGGTCACCCACGTGATGTCCCTGCCCGTACAGGCCGAGCCGCCGGCAGCCGAGGCCGCCCCAGTGGTGGAAGAGGGCGATGACGACGGGGACGGCCTCGAAGAGCTGGGCGAGGAAATCGACTTCTATGCAACCGCCTTGAAGGACATCGATGACTGATCGGAAGCGTTCCGAGGACGACCTTCACGCCAAACTGGATCACCTGACGCTGTCTCGCAAAGAAGGCTTCCGGCGCCTGATGGACGCTCCGTCGCGGCCCCGCCCGGAGCACCTCACACGCCGTCAGTTGTCTCTTCTGGGAGAGAAGGCCCGCGCTGACTACGACCGGCACCGCCGCAAATGGCACGCGAACCTCGGGCCCTTGCGCACGCCGCAGATGGAAGCCCTGCACGAGGACCTGTGGGACATCATCGACAGCAACGAGCAGGACGGTGACAAAGTCAAAGGCAGCATCGCCATTGACGCTTTCCCCGGCCTGGGCAAGACCACGGCCGCCCTCGCCTTCGCCAAACTGCTCCACCGGCGGGTGATCGAGGAGGAGGGCGAGTACACCGATCAGGGACATGAGCGGTGGCCGGTCTGTCGAGTGGGCCTGACCAGCAACACCAGCATGCGCGACTTCAACCGGGCGATCCTGGAGTTCTTCGCTCACCCCGGACGCTTCCGCGGCACCGCCACCGACTTCGGCTTCCGCGCACTCGACTGCGTCCTCTCCTGCGAAACAACGCTCTTGATCGTCGACGACCTGCACTTCCTGCGCTGGAGAAACCGGACCGGCATCGAGGTGAGCAACCACTTCAAGTACATCGCCAATGAGTTCCCCGTCACCCTGCTCATGATCGGCGTCGGGCTGCAGGCGCGAGGCCTGTTCGACGAGGGCGACAGCTACGAAGACGCCGTACTCGCCCAGACAGGACGCCGCACCACCCGGCTGGGCATGAAGCCCTTCATCATCGACACTGAGGAAGGACGCACAGACTGGCGCAACACCCTCCTCGCCATCGAGGAACGGGTCGTCCTGGCGAACAAGTACCCCGGCATGATCGCGGACGATCTGTCTGACGAGCTCTTCGCCCGCAGCACCGGACACATCGGCTCCCTCATGACACTGGTCAACCGTGCCTGTCAGAGAGCCGTACGCACCGGGGCCGAGCGGATCGACCTCGAACTGCTGTCGAAGGTCAAGAACGACGCCGCCTCCGAGAAAGGACGCGAAGAACTTCGACAGGCCTTGGCCGCAGGGCGGCTGGTCAGCAAGCCCAAGAAGAAGGCAGCGTGAGCATGCTCCGATCCCTGCCGATCACGGTTCCGCCGTTGCTGGGTGAGGCGCTGGACTCGTGGTTCGAGGCGACCGCACACCGCTTGCGGACACCCTTGAGTGACCTGCTGCCAGCCCTTGGCCTGGCCCGGCGGGTCGACGCCGGCGACTGCCACCGTGACATCCCAGCTCGCTGGGCGATCCTGCTCCGTGACAACGAAGCCGCCGACATCTCTCGTGCCACCGGCGTGAACTCCCAGGTTCTGCACGCGATGACGCTCGCGCACTTCGACGGCCGAGCACTCAAGATCAAACGGGAAACGAGACAGGTCAGCCGATGGCACCACTGGGGACGCCAGGCCGGATCACGCTTCTGCCCTGACTGCCTGGCCGAGACGAAGGGCCGGTGGAAGCTGAGCTGGCGGCTGGGCTGGATGTTCGCCTGCCTCGATCACAACCGCTTGCTCGCCGACGCGTGCTCCCAGTGCGGCCAAATGCCTTGGAAACGGCTGCATCAGCAGCGCTATGTCCCGAAGCCGGGAATATGCGCCTTCCCGGGCCGGCGTGGAGAACCCGGCAGTAGTCACCAACGCTGCGGCTACCGACTCTCCGAGGTCGCAAGCATTGAGCTTGGGCCCGGGCACACGCTGCTGACGGCACAGAAGCTGCTGACGAAGATCGCGGAGAACGATTCAGCAGAGTTCGGCATCTACGCGAGCACTCCACAGAGCTTCTCCGCATTGGAAGCTCTGGCTGATCTTCGTGCCCTTTCCTCCCGGCTCCTGGCCGACGCCGCGGACAGTGGTCTGGCCATCGTTCTGCCGCATGACACGCACGTGATCTACGAGGGCGTGAAGGGGTCCCTTCCCGAGCTCGCGGGCGCCGTTCCTGCCAGGCGCAGTCTGACCGCACCCGTCCAGGCCATCGGGATTGCCGCTGCCCTCCAAGTCCTTGGGCAGTCTGATTTCCATGCAGCCGGCCGCGAGCTTCGGCGCCTCGTCGCCGCCGCAGACCCCTCAGAGACGCTCAAACGTCTGACGGGCTTCCACAGGATGCACGGCATCACTCCGCTGCTGAGCGCCGTCCAGCTGACAGCTCAGGAACCGATGCTGCGACCGAGTGATCAGCTTCGCTACCGGCTTCCGGCTTTCCTCCCCTCCAGGCCGTCCCCTCGCGGAGGCCTGGCGGACCAGCGCGTTCACAAGATTCCCTCGTGCTTCTGGCCTGGTTGGTCCGTCCTGTTGTCGCCGCCGCAAGGCGCATACACCCGGACGTTCCGTCCTTGCCTGTCCGCTTCCCTGGCTTTGGTGGGCACACGGGACGACCTCAGAGTGATCACACGGCGTCTCGGCGGCGTGACCACCCGGCAGATGACCTCGAAAATCCTGCAGCTCTTGCACGCACAGGGGCTCTGGTCGGTCGTCAACACGGCACTGGTGCGGCTGGCGGACTACCTCGACGCACACGAAGTGCCCATCGACTACCAGCGCCGCCGCATGCTGGACTACACCGATCTACTCCCTGAGGCCCGATGGCGCCAGATCTGCGACGATGCCGGCGTCCAACCCGGCCAGGGACGCCGTCTCAGCGTCGCGCGAAGCACACTCTTCGAGCAGATGAGCGGACTCCCAGCCCACCTCGCCCCAGCCCACTTCGCGATCACCCGCGCAATAGACCGCCCGCACGTGAACTACTTCGCCGCGTTCCTGACACCTGAAGTCAGAGACGGCCTGCACCGCGCTGGAGCCGACTTCCTCGCACAGAACGGAATCGAGAGTGAACCCCTGGCCTGGGAACCACCGACGGTGATTGCCGATGGCCTGGAAACGGCAGGTCATGACCCGGAGAAGATCGACATCAGCCGTCTTCACCACATGATCCGTTCGCCGTCCATGACGACGGAGCAGGCTGCCCGCGAACTCAGCACGTCGCATGAAGCTGTCCGAGTTCTGCTGCACCGATCTCCCGCACCGGCCCAGCCGAGGCCACGAAGTCGCCGACGGAACGACGGCGAGGCCATGCGAATCGCGAAACAGGCCTTCCCGCCGGACGAGTTCCGGCGGCTCTACTACACGCAACGTCTCGGCCTCCGCCAGATCGCGGACCTCGCTGGCGTCAGCCGCAACGTTACGAGGCGTCTCGCCGAGCAGTACGGCATCGAGGTCCGCGAGCCCAACGCAACGGGACCGCGCAAGGGCCTCGTCGACGGCGCATGGCTCCGCGAGCAGTACCTGGTCCACGGCCGGCCCCTGGCAGAGCTCGGCCGCGAGAAGGGCCTCAGCCCCACGACCATGACCCGATGGGCCAAGCTGCACGGAATCCCCGTCACCAAGGTGAACGGACACACCCGCCCCGAACTCGCCCAGCTGGCAGCTCAGGCCAGCAAGGCACCGGAGATCCTCCGTCCTGCCTTCACGGGGTCCGGCGCATGGGACCGCCTTCGCGAGTTCGCTGCCGTGTCGCGCTATCGCACACTCAAGGAAGCCGCCGAAGCACTCGGAACCCATCACACGGCCCTGATCACGAGAGTCGGAAGACTGCGTCGCGAGATCGGACACCCACTCCTCATCCGCGCAACCACGGCGTCGCCAATGAAATTGACCCCGACCGGCGAAGCCGTAGTCGCAGCGATCCATGCGGCGACAGAATGAGGACCTGCCCGGCCGATCATGTGACCAGGCCGTGTCTCTCAACTTCGTTGGGGCATGAGGGGCTTCGCCAATGCTCGTAGACTCATGACGTGGCATTCATGAGTACCCCGCACTGCTGCTTCCTGTGATCGGAAGACATTGAGGGCGATGCCGGACGGCGTCGCCCTCCTTGGCGTGCCTGCTGCATGAACCACGCTCCCGACGCTGCCCGTTCCTTCCTGAGGCAGTCACGCTCCGAGTACGCGCAGGCACGGTCTCTTCCCTTCAACCGTTGCCAGGAGTACCTCGTGCCCGTGTCGCTTCTCCCTGCCCTCAAAAACTCTCTCGACCTGCTGCGCTGCCCAACGTGCCGCACGCACCACCTGCACCCCGGCCGCGGCGCACTGCGCTGCCCGGTGGGCCACACCTTCAACATCGCCCGCCACGGCTACGCCAGCCTGCTGACGGGCACCCGCGCCACCAGCGGCGACGACGCGGCCATGATCCAAGCCCGGAACCGGTTCCTGTCCACCGGTGCCTACGCGCCCATCCGCAACGTCGGGGCCCGTCTGGCGGCCGACGCTGTCGCTGAGCAGGCCACGGTTGTGGACGTGGGGTGCGGCACGGGCTACTACCTGGCCGGCGTACTCGACCAGTTGCCAGGCGCCCGTGGTCTGGGTCTGGACACGTCGGTGCGCGCACTGCGCTCGGCAGCCCGAGCCCACGACCGAGCCGCCGCGGTGGCCTGGGACGTCTTCCGTCCCTTCCCCCTGGCCGACGGGGTGGCAGATGTCGTGCTGGACGTGTTCGCCCCGCGCAACCCGGCCGAGTTCCACCGCGTACTGCGTCCGACCGGCCGGTTGATCGTGGTCCGTCCCACAGGGCGGCACCTGGCCGAGCTGCGCGGCAGGCTGCCTGCGATGGTCACTATCGACCCGGCCAAGGAACAGCGCCTGCACCGGGCGCTGGCCCCATTCTTCGAGGGCACCGTCACCGAACAAGTGGAGTACGCCGCAACCTTGACCAGGCTGGATGCCCTGGATCTGGTGGCGATGACGCCGAGCGCACGCCATCTGAGCCATGCAGACCTGAACGATGACGACCTCCTGCCTGATGAGGTCACCGTCTCCGTGCTGGCCACCGCCTACCAGCCTCGGTGACCACGAGCGGGCGCATGCGCCCGCTGACCGACGAGCAGTGGGCTCGCCTGGCACCCTGCCTTCCCCACAACACGGGAAAGGCGTCCTGGCGCAGTTGACCGTCCAGGCGGACGCGATCGACGGGATCCCAGTCCGTGTCCGGGGCGTTGACGTGGGCACCGGCGAGAGGCGGAGATTTCCTCTCAAGCTGGCCGAGTTCATCCGCAGCACCGTGTCGGTTCGCCGCACATGGTGCTGCGGATCGGGACCCAGCAGCCCTTCTCTTCCAGTTCAGCCCAGTGCGCAGCGATCGAGCGCAGCACGAACCCGGTTGAGTCCCTCCACTCTCCAGCGGCCCCGGTCGGGCATTTGGTCGTATCGGCGCCAGCGCCAGGCCGAGAACATCGCCCAGTTCAGGGCGCGGCACCGCTGAATCAGGTCGTGGTCAGCCCCCGCATAGTGCTCTCCCACTTCTTCGGGGGCATGGGCGAGGTCGAACTCGATCGGCCCACGGCAGCACGTGGCGAGGTCTACGAAAAGCGGCCCTCTCCTCGTGTTGAGGAGGTTGCCCGGATGCGGCTCGCCGTGCAACAACTGGTCGCCGGTTTCGTCGCTGCTGATCGTGGCGCTCAGCCCACTGAGTGTGTTGCTGAGGAGTTCCCGGTCAGAATCAGGTAGCTCGGGGGACTGCTCCCGGTCGTTCACCTCTCTCAGCGCCGCGGCGACTCGATCGGTGAAATGCGGTGCGTCCAGATCGATGTGGCGCAGGGTGGCATGGTGCCGCATGAGCGCGTCTGCATAGTCGGTCGGCGCGATCTCTGATCCCACAGGTTCGTAGTAGGTCCAGAGCGAGATGGCGAAGGCGTCACGCACATAGACTCGGGGCTCGACCCGAGGATCGAGCTCAGCCACCGGTGCGTCGACGTCGGCGAGACGGTGAGCAACCTCCACTTCGAACTCGGAACCAGCTAGATGCCCCGAAGGCGCGACCCGAGCGAGAACATCGCAAGGGACCAGGCGCAGCGCGACGCGGTCCGAGTTGTGGATGACGATGGCATCGTCGACCTGAAGGCCCAGCTCGGAAGCGGTTGCCCGTCCTGCCGCCACTGCTCGGCGGAGTTCTAACGGCTCCATACCGTTCTCCCTCATCGTTGAGTACGCATACACGTCTGGGGACAGCGACGCCCCCGATGCCTTCGTGAACATCATTCGGAGCCCAGACCGGACCCGGCGATAAGCATCGCAAAGCAGGGCCTGCACAGGCTGTGGGATTTTTTGTCCGCGGACGGAACGTGGCCGCTTCTGCCCCAGCAGGCCCAGGCCGCTGCCGACGAGGCAGATGAGATCGACTGGGCATCTCGGTCGACTCCACCATCGTCCGCGCTCACCAACATGCGGCCGGCGCCCGCACGCAGACGCCTCTGGGTTCGTGCGCCGAGGAAAATGACACGCACCATGGGAATCCGGCACTGACACGATGCTGGAACGGCGCGCAAAGCCGCAGGTCACAAGAGCTGACGCTGAATCAGGTAATGGGAACCTACAAGAAGCCACAGGTCACAACGCCGCCGTAGGACACGAGCGGCGAGTACGTACAGGCCGCTCCCCACCCCTCCCGCCTGGCCCGGCCCCCGTTCGGCACGCCACTCCCTCATGATCCGGAGGAAACACCTGCATGCCCGCGTTCAAGCGCACCGCCATAACCCTGCTCGCTGCCGGAGCCCTCGCCAGCACCACGCTCGCCACCGCCACCACGGCCTCCGCCGCGGACTACCGCTGCACTACCAGCAGCGCCTCGGTCGACAATCCGGCCTACTCCGGGCCGTGGGCCGACAACTACAACTTCGACGTCACGCTGTGCGCCAAGCGCTCCGGGGGCTACATCTACGCCTACGCCAACGTGAAGTTCGAGGGCCCCGTCTCGTACGTCAACATGACCGAGACCCTTGATGGAGCCCGGTTCCACCTTCAGGTCAAGAAGTCGGTCTCCGGTCCCGACCCCGTCGTGAAGTGGGCGAACTACACCGGCCTCGAGTACAAGCTCGAGCACGGCAACATCGCCGGCAACGGGAGCTACAGGACCGGGACGGTCAAGTACAAGGCCGGCTCGGGCCGGTACCTCGCCGACGGGGTCATCCAGCTGGACTGGAACAACGACGGCAAGGGCTACCGCAACACGAACTTCAGAGCCTCCCCGACCGTGTAGCCGCACTGAACTCCCCGGCCGGACGGAGCGTCCTCCGTCGGCTGGCACCAGGCGCAGCCCGGCCCCTCGCTCCCATCCCCCTGGGGTGACATCCCCGCGTCCTTCCGGCGCGGGCCCGGCTGCTCAGTGGGGCGTCGTCCGCCCACGGCGACGCCCCCACCCACTCCACCCTTCCCGTCCGGCGCCTGAACCAGCTGACGCCGGCCGCCCCATCAGGAACGTCTCGCCCCTGCTTTCCCTGGAGCGTCTGTGTCAGCCACCACCATGCCCGACTCCACCGGCAAGGCCGTCGAGCCGTCCCGACCGCGGCCCTGGCCGCCGGCGATCTGGGCACTGCTCGTCATCACCTTGGTAGCGCGCGGCTTCGGCTTCGCCTATCCCTTCCTCAGCTATCACCTCAAGGACCTCGGCTACACCACGGCCGCCGCCAGCCAGGCCCTCGCGGTCTTCGGCATCGGATGGCTCGTCGGCCAACTGCTCACCGGCTGGGCCGCCGACCGGCTCGGCCGGCGCCGGACCCTCGTGGCCGCCATGCTCACAGCCGCCGTCTGTCTTCCCGTGATGTCCCAGGCGCACGCGTTCGCCGCCGTGTGTACCGGAGCCCTGATCGCGGGCATCGTGTACGACGCGCCCAGGCCGGTCGTCTCCGCGGCCATCGCCGACCTCATCACCGACGACGGACAGCGCGCCGCCGTCAACGGCTGGCGCCACGGGGCCGTGAACATCGGCGCGGCGATCACAGGCGCGGCCGGAGGCATGCTGGCCGGACAGCTCGGCTTCCCGGCGCTGTTCTGGTTCAACGCCGCCGCCTGCGCGGCCTGTGCCCTGCTCGCCCACCGCTATCTCGACGACGACACCCCGGCCGCCTCCGCCCGTCCCAGCGAGCCCGCCGCGCGCACCCCGCTGCGCTCGGCCGTGCGCGACGCCCGCCTGTGGCTGCTGTGGATGGCCAGCGTGGCGGCCCTGACCTGCGCTGCCGGCATGTTCACCACGCTGCCACTGCTGATGGAGGACGACGGGCTCGCCGCCGACGCCTACGGATGGACACAGGTCGCCAACGCCGGCGTCGTCGTCCTGCTCACCCCGCTGCTCAACCCGTGGTTGCGCCGCCGCTGCGACGGGCCCCAGCCGGTCACCGGCCTGCTCGCCGTCGGCTCGCTCCTGCTGGGCGCGGGCATGGGCAGCGCAGGCCTCGCCGACACCACGGCCGGCTACAGCCTCGCCGTGGCGGCCGCCGTCCCCGGGGAGATCGTCTTCTTCATCGCGGCCAACGACATCGTCACCAAGATCTCGCCCGTTCACGCCCGCGGTCTGTACGCCGGGATCTGGGGTTCAACCCTCGCCGTCGCCGTGATCACCGCCCCGGTTCTCGCAGCCGTGTCCCTGACATCGGGCGGTGGGGTTCTCGCCGCGCTTACCGCCCTTGCCGCCGGTGCCACGGGCGCAGCCCTGTGCGTGCCGCTCGCTGGCCTCACCCACCGCCGCACGGCCTCCCGTGTGACCGCCGCCCCTGTCCCCGCCGCTACCTGACCGCCGCATCGGAGAACCGGACCATGAGACACAGCACCACGCGCCCCAACTCGTGGGCAGCAGCGCCCAGACGGGCTCCCGTTTCGACAGCCCTGCCCACGCCCGCGCCGGGGGCGGGCCGATGACCGCGATCGCTCCGGCCGAGCAGTCCGCACCGCCGACGGGCGACCGACGGCTGCTGCTCGGTGTCTTCGCCGTGATGGGCCTCGTCATGGCGGTATGGGGCACGAGGATGCCCTCAGTGCAGAGGGTGGCCAACCTTGGGACGGGCCATCTGTCACTCGTTCTTCTCGGCGCCGCAGCCGGCATGGTTGCCGGACTCCAGCTCGGCGGGCGCCTGGCCGACCGGCACGGTCCCTCCCGACTGCTGGTCGTCCCCGCGGTCGTCTTCGGCCTGGCCCTGGCTCTCCTCGGCCAGTGCCGCACGCTGCCGACTCTGATCGGGGCTGCCGTCGTCTTCGGCCTCGCACACGGGCTGCTTGACGTCGGCTGCAACGTCTCTGCCGTTCACTGCGAGATCGCCTTCCAGCGGTCGATCATGTCCGGGCTGCACGCCGCCTACTCGATCGGTGCTCTGTGCGGGGCCGCGCTCGCAGCCGTGACCACCTGGATGTCCCACGAGGTGCTGTTCGCGATGGTCGGTGCCCTCACGGTGCTCGCCGCTGTCACCGCCGTTCCGGCCGTACGAACGGCAACCTCCCTCGACCACGCACCCGAGCGTCCCGAAGCGGTTCCGGACGAGGCAAAGCCGGCGCAGACCTCCCACGCCTCGGTGTGGCTGCTCGGTGCCCTGGCCGCCGCGTGCCTGCTGGCCGAGGGTGCCGCCGCCGACTGGTCGGCAGTTCACTTGCACTCCCTCCACAGCTCCGAGGCAACAGCGGCGTCCGCCTACGCCCTCTACAGCGCCGCCATGGCCACCGGCAGGCTCGCTGGCGACCGCCTCACCGCA
>CBFHCJ010000124.1:0-12502 GCA_965654005.1 uncultured Streptomyces sp.
GGTGCCGGCGCGCCTGAGCGCGCCGGCACCGGATACGATCACCAGAAGCAGACGATGGCGTAGCCACAGCCCAGGAAGTCGTTGCAGCTGCCGACACCGAGGCACTTGGTGAGCTCGTCGAAGTCGCCGATCTCCTGAAGCGCCGGGGCCTCATAGGTCGTGGACATGGTTGCCTCCCAGATGGGTCAGGGCCCGGGCCGACCTGTTCGGCCCGTGACCACACCGGAAAGCTATGGCGACGTCTGTCCCAATGGCTTGGGGCAGGAACCTCAGTCCGGTCCCCTCACCCGTCCCAACGCCGGAGCCGGAGGTAGCCGCAGGCGAGCGCGACTGCGGTCCACGCGAGCAGGACCACGAACCCGGTGGCCGCCTCGTGGGAGTCAACGGTGAGCATCTGCATGCCGGCCTGGTCGGGAAAGTACCGCGCCATTTCCTTGGTAGCGCCGATGACGGACAGGATGTGCGACCCGGCCAGCACCATGGGCAGCAGCACGGCGAGCGGGATGACGGCGTTGCGGGCCGTCGCGGCGACGCCGGCGGCGAACAGGCTCATCAGCGTCAGATAGGCGACGGCGCCAACCAGCGCTTGCGGGACGCCTCTCGCGCCGATCGAGGCGCCATGGGCGCCGAGGGCGTACTGGGTGACCAGGTAGCCGGCGACGGTGACCGGGATCGCGACGGCCGCGGCGGCGGCAGCGGTGACCACCGACTTGGCCGCGTAAAGCCGGCCGCGCCGGGGCACCGCGAGCAGGGAGACGCGCATCATTCCCGAGCCGTACTCGCTGGTGACGACGAGCACGCCGAACACGATCAGGGCGAGCTGGCCGTACAGGATCCCGTCCAGGCCGGCCTGCTCAGGGGTGAACCCGGCTCGCAGCAGCGGGCTGTGGGAGTCGAGCGCGGACCTCGCCGAGGCGCCGTCCAGGGCGGCGACGAGGAGGCTGAATGGCACGAAGAACAGCAACGCGACGAAAGTGCTGCGGACGCAGCGCAGCTTGGTGAACTCGGCGCGGACGGCCGCAAGCATCTCAGACACGGGTGTTGTTCCTCTCTGTGAGGAGCCCGAGGTAGGTGTCCTCCAGGGAGCCCGCCTGGGTGCTCAGCTCGTCGAGGGTGAGCCCGTTGGCCGCAGCCAGCCGGTTGATCTCGGCGGCGGACATCCCGCCGACCTCCAGGCTGCCGTCCGCCGCGAAGGTCAGCGTGGCTCCCCGGCGGTCCAGTTCAGGGGTGAGCAGCCCGGGTTCAGGGGTGCGGACACGGACGTAGGACCGCGAGTGCCGCTGGATGAAGTCGGACGTGCCGATGTCAGCGAGGAGTTGCCCGCGATGAATGACGATCAGATGGTCGGCGACCATGGACATCTCGGTCATCAGATGGCTGGAGACCAGCACGGTCCGGCCCTCGGCGGCCATCCCGCGCAGCAGTTCGCGAAGCCAGCGGATTCCCTCCGTGTCGAGGCCGTTGACCGGCTCATCGAGCACTAGGACAGGCGGGTCACCGAGCAGCGCTGCGGCCAGGCCGAGCCGCTGGCCCATGCCGAGGGAGTACGTGCCGACCCGCCGCCTGGCCGCGCCCGACAGGCCGACCATCTCCAGGACCTCCGCGACGCGTTTCCGGGCGATCCCGTTGCTCTGCGCGAGCCAGAGCAGGTGGTCGGCGGCGGTCAGGCCGCGGTGGGCCGCGGCCGTCTCCAGCAGCGCCCCCACATGCCGGGCCGGGTACCGCAGTTCGTGGTAGGCGTGCCCGCCGATCCGGGCGGATCCGGCGTCGGGGCGGGTCAGTCCGAGCATCATCCGCATCGTGGTGGACTTCCCGGCTCCGTTTGGGCCGAGGAAGCCGGTGACAGCCCCGGTACGGATCGTGAACGTGAGGCCGGCCACGACGGTGTTCGGCCCGTACCGCTTGGTCAGGTCATTGACGTCGATCACAGGCTCAGTCTCGCCGCGCGGGCCCGCCGACCACATCGGTCCGCGGGCGGAACTGTGGGAGGCCCGGCGCGGTTCGAAGCCATACCTGCGGATGAGACGGACGACGCTGCCGTGCTGATGTGGCCTCAGTACGGTAGCGTCGCCGAAACCCGGAAGCCGCCGCCCGGCTGCGGGCAGGCGGTGACGGTGCCGCCATGCGCGGCGGCCCGCTCGCGCATCCCCACCAGGCCCAGTCCGCCGCCGGGCACAGTGGCGCGGGGCCCCGCCGCATCGGGCCCGTCGTCGTCCACCTCGATCGTCAACAGGCCCTGCTCCGAGACGACTTTGACCCGGCACCGGGTGGGCGCGGCATGCTTGACGACGTTGGTCAGCGCCTCCTGTACGATCCGGAAGGCCGACAGAGCGACACCGTCCGGGGGCTGCTCCGGGCAGCGCGAATCGAGGGCGACCCGCACGCCCGTGGCTTCAGCCGTCCGAGCCAGGGCGGGTAGGTCCGACAGCCCGAGGGCCAGCCGAAGCTCCTCAGCGGCCTCCTCGTCCCGGCGCAGCACCTTGAGGGTGGCGCGCAGGTCGCGCAGGGCCTTGCGGCTGACGTCCTCGATCACCGTCAGGGCGTGCTGCGCCTCCTCGGGATGGGTGGCGACAACGTGGTTGGCGATGCCGGCCTTGACCGCGATCAGTCCCACGCTGTGGGTGACGACGTCGTGGATGTCCCGCGCGATGCGGAGGCGTTCCTCGACCTTCGCCCGCTCGGCCGTCTGTTCGATGACCTGCCGAACGCCTTCTCGCCGCTCCCGCACCGCGGAGCCGACGGCCCAGGTGGCGCCGAGGACCAGCAAGCCGAAGACGACCTGCACATCCTGCGTCCCGCCCTGGTAGTGCGGGGAGCCGGTCATCGTCAGCCCCGCCGCCCCAACCGCGCTCACTCCGCCGACGACGACCGCGGACAGACCTGCCGGCGGCCGGCGGACCACAGCGACCAGGTACAGGGCGTAGGCGGCGGCAAGGAACGCGGTCGGCTCGAGACCAAACGGCGCCGACACCAGGGCAACTGCTAGAACGAACAGGAAGACCGGCGCCGGCCACAGGCGCCGAACGACCAACGGCAGCGCGGCGCTCAGTGACAGCAGCCACACGGCAGCGCTGCCCGGCGCGGCGCCGCCGAGAGCCTCTCGCAGCGGCGACAGTTCCGGGAGCAGCGCGAATCCGAGCGCGGCCGGCACATCGAGCATGATCAAGCGTCGACGAGAGACGGTGCTTGCACGAGCCGGGGCAATGGTCACGAACTTTTGCGTTCGTTCGACGCCCTGTCCATCAATACGGAGGCGGCCGCCGACGGCGCGCCGCCCCGCCGACCCGTTTTCGGTCATTCGGTCGGGTGTGCGAGCCCGGACGAAAACCGGCAACACCGCTGGGCAGCACTGGCCGACGCGTGACGCGCGCGTGGCCGATAGCCATCCACTTAATCGGAACGGCATTCCTCACTTGAACTTCGTACTTGCACTCACTTGAATCACATAAGCATAGTGGATCCCCAGGGGCGACGGGCCGTCGCCCCTGGGCGGGAAGGTACTACGGGGGAGGAAGATTTGGAAATCAACCTGTTTATTCTCAGCGATGACCCGGTGGCCCGAGCCGGTCTGGAAGCGATCGTGAACCAGGACGACAACGTCATCCTGATCGGCCGGTCCACCGACGTCGACAACGGCTTTCGATGTCTGGAGAATACCCGATTACGACCTCATGTCATCATTCTCGGCGATCCCCCCTCCAAAAGGAGAATATTCGAGGACGTCCAGAGAATCGTCAGGACGTATCGCAACGAGGAATCACAGCCGCGAATAGTCGTGGTTTCGCAGAACGATGACGACGACCGGGTCGTCGCGGCCCTCCGCGTCGGCGTGAGCGGATATCTCACACGAATCGGCTCGTCCGACGAACTGCTCCAGTGCATTCACCTCGCAGCCAGGGGAGGCGCTGCCTTCAGCCCGACCATCGCCGCCCGGTTCAGCAGGTACTTCTCCACCATGCGGAGCCTGCCGCAACTGACCGGGTTCGCCAACCTGACCGACCGCGAGCTGGAGGTCCTGGGGATGATCGCCGAAGGCCTCGGCAACCGGCAGATCGCACGGCAGCTTTTCCTGGCAGAGAAGACCGTCCGCAACTACGTCACGCGGATCTTCGCAAAACTAGACGTACACGATCGGGCTACCGCGGCGGTGCGAGCCCGCGACGCCGGCCTTGGGGCGGTCGGCTAACCCGGCATCCCGCGCTCGGCGAGCCCGCTTTCGTAGGCGATGATGACCAGCTGCGCACGATCCCGGGCGTTGAGCTTCGCAAGCAGGCTGCTCACGTGGGTCTTCACCGTCGGCAGACTGATCACCAGACGCTCCGCGATCTCGGCGTTCGACAGGCCGTTCGCGATCAGCACGAGCACTTCCTGCTCCCGTTTGGTGAGCCCGACCAGCCTCGGCGTCGGCCGCAGCGGCTCGCTCTGACGAGAGAGGTTCGCGATGAGGCGCCGCGTCACCGTCGGCGCCAGGACGCTCTCACCGTCGGCGATGACCCGGATGCCGGCGACCAGATCGGACGGTGAGGCGTCCTTCAGCATGAACCCGCTGGCGCCGACCTGCAGAGCCGGATAGACGTAGTCGTCCATGTCGAACATGGTGAGCGCCAGCACCCGTACGCCGGCCATGGCCTCGTCCGAGCAGATCTGCCGCGTGGCCGCGATGCCGTCCATGACGGGCATGCGTAGATCCATCAGGACGACGTCCGGCTGCAGTCGCCGGGCCAGCTCCACGGCCATGGCGCCGTCGCTCGCTTCGCCGATCACCTCCATGCCGGGGGTCGAGTCAACGAGGAGGCGGAAGCTGCCGCGCAACAGCGCCTGGTCGTCTGCGATCAGCACCCGGACCGTGTCAGCCATGACCGCCACTGTACCGGGGCACTGGAAACCCGCAGGTGACGGTCGGCCAGTCCCTGGCCATAAGCACCACCGCCTGCGATATCGAGGTCAGCGAGGGGGACCCGGCCGCCGACGAGGGCAAGGCGGCGTTCGGCATGGCCGTCTCGCTGGTCATCCAGTCCCGGCGGGCACACTCAAGACGTCGAGTGCAGCGACTGCCTGGCGGCCCGTCAGGCGTCGCACCACGCAGAATCGCAAAGGAGAACAGTATCGCCGTGATAAATCAACTCCCTTTCCCACACGGTCGGTTCCGCACATCGCGCACCGCCCGCGCGGGGAGCTCGGTCTGCTTTTGGGCGTAGTAGCCGGACGGGAAGCGGTCCCAGTGCTCGTCGATGAACGCTACGAGCGTGTGTGGCCGGTCGAGCTTGGCCGCCAGGAAACTCCCCCAGCCTTCAGGATCTCGTTCGCCCGCTTGAGTTCTGCGTTCTCGCGCTTGCGGGCCTTCATCGCGGCGGACTCCTCGGTCGTGGTGCCGGGCCGGGCGTCGACCTCGGCCTCGGCCTCGGCCTGGCGGACTCACTTGCGCGGCGTCTCTGCACCGACCCTGGGCGTGGCGCCGGTCGGCCGACCTTCGAGGCACCCAGCACCTGACCCCAGCCGCACCAACGCGCACGGCTCCACAACCCATGCACGGTCTGTGGGGTTCCAGAGTTGTCGCCGCACTGGGTCTGGCCTTGGCGTCCGCCGCGCCCCGATCAGATTCGGGCGCTCCCCTTGCCGTGAGCCGGGTACTCAAACAGCCCGCGCACATGAGCCGCGCCGGCCTCCCTTGCGGCTCGGGAGGCCCACGGGTTGTGCCGTTTGTTTCACTCCTTGACCGGGGTGTCGCCGTTCATGGCGAATCGGGCGGAGCACTGCTCGTCGGATGGGTCGCTCGCGTTCCAGACGCAGATCCACATCGTGTGGCCGACGTCTGAGATGAAACTTGTTTTCGCGGCGCCCCAGGAGGCATGGAACGTGTACGCGATGCCGTCGCTGCGGTAGAGCTCGGCGTCGCAGCTTTGGTTCAGGGAGGTGTTGAGCACGCCTGCGAGCTCGCCGGAGCCGTTGTCGTCCAGCCAGGCGGAGCAGGCGGCGTCGTTGCCGACCCAGGAGGTGTCCGCCTCGGAGCCCTTGACCTGTGCCGGGTCGTCGCTGCCGTTGATACCACTGATCGACGACGAGGTGACGCGGGTGGCGGCTGCAGAGGACACGGCGGTCGCGACGGGGCCAGAGGGCGAACGAGCGCTGGAGGCGCTCGGCGGGACGGTCGTGTCCGTGCCGGCCGGGACGACCGGGGTCGGGCGCCCGGACTCCGCGGTGGGCGAGGCCGAACGGCTTGGGCTCGCGGAGGACGTCCGTGTCGCCCCGGCCACGGGCTCGACGCTGACCGACGCGCCGACCGACGCGCTGTCGGACGGATGCGCAACGCCGTTGTGCCGGGAAGCGGACGGGACGAGTACGAACGCTGCGACGGCGCCGAGGGCGATCACTGCGGCGGTCGGGAGCAGGAGCAGGAGCAGGCGTTTGCGTGGGTGGTGAGGTAACGCGGCGGACGGGGGCGCGGTCTCAGGCGTCGGATCCGCATCCAGGTCCGGCGGCGGGACGGTCTCCAGCTTGCCGACCGGCGTCACGGCGAAGGCACGTCGCGAGGCGATGCGTGACATGACCTCGGAAGGCCAGGAGGGAGGAGGAACAGGCAGGTGTGCGCGGGCCGCCTCCACCACCTCGCCGGCGGTGGGGCGGGCTCCGGGGCCGGTCGCGAGACAGGACCCGATGACGGCGGCGAGGTCGGCGTCCACGGCACGCAGCGGCTCAACGTCGGGGACGACACCGGGCGTGCGGCCCGAAGCCGCGTAGAGCACGAGCGCCCCGAGCGAGTAGACGTCCGCGGGCGCGTCCACGTCCACGTCCCCGGCCTGCTGTTCCGGTGCCGAAAATCCCTGCGTACCGTAGCTGCCACCGCTCTTGGTGAGCCTCGTCTGGTCCGCGGCGCGCGCGATGCCGAAGTCGATCAGCTTCACGCCGTCCCGCACCAGCATGACGTTGCCGGGCTTGACGTCACGGTGCACGATCTCGAACGCGTGCACGGCCGCCAGGTGAGTGGCCGCCTCGGCCAGCAGCAGCCACAGTGCCTCGGCGGGCAGCGGGCCGCGCAGCCGGACCGCCTCGTCCACGGTGAGTCCGGGCACGTACTCGGTGGCGAACCAGGGACGTTCCGCGGTGCCGTCGCTCGCCAGCACCCGCGGTCCGACCCCGGCCGGCACACGGTAGAGGATGCCGACCTCGCGTTCGAAGCGCTCACTGGAGACCAACCGTGGCCGGACGCGCTTGACGGCGGCGTAGCCCTTGTCGGACGCCCCGAGGTAGACCTCGCCCATGCCACCGACGCCGAGCAGACCGATGATGTTGAAGCTGCCGATCTCCTGCGGATCGTCCGCGCCGAGCGGTTCGGCGATCGTGCTATCCATCATCAACAGTTCCCCGGCCGCTCGCGCTCACGGCGGGCAGGCTATCGAGCAAGTCAGGGCAGAGCAACATGAGTTGGTGGCGAACCGCCCTTGCCCGGCGTACGCATCTGCGGGAGGACCAGTCCTCGCGGTGCGCTCATACACTGACGCGAGCCGAGCCGGAGGTATGTGATATGGCGTACGGAAACTTCCCACCCCAGATGCTGCCGCCGGGCAGTCCCTCCGACAGGGTGCCCTCGGCGCCGCCGGGGACGATCTTCGTACTGGGTCCGGAGGGCGGGTACGCCGTGCCGCCGCGCCGGTACACACTGCTGTTCGGGCGCGACCGCGAGGACGTGCATGTGCCGGTCGGTGTCGACGACCCGACCGTCAGCCGTCGGCACGGCGTGTTCACCTGCACGGCCACGGACGGCGACTGGTGGCTGGTCAACACCGGCAATCTGCCGATCGAACTGCCCGACGGCGTGCTGATGCTCACCGGCCACAAGCGGCTCGTCGAGTCCGGGTACACCCCGCTGGTGATCAACTCGTCCAAGCGGCGTTCCCACCTGGTGGAGGTCCGCGTCGTGGACGAGGACGACCGGAACCCCCGCTCCACGAGCGGTGCGGAGACCGTGGATCCCGAGACGGTCTACGAACTCTCCCCGCAGGAGCGGCTGGTGCTCACCGCGCTCGCCCGGCGCTACCTGGAGGGCCACGACGCCTTCCCGCTCCCGCTGGCCTGGGAGGACACGGCCCGTCTGGTCAACGCCTCCCCTTACGTGACCAAGTCCTGGACCTACAAGTCGGTCGCGAACACGGTCGAGGACGTGCGCGAACGGTTGCACCGCCGGGGCGTGCGCGGACTGCTGCGCGACGAGGTCGGCGAGCCGGTCGGCTCGACACTCAGTGTCAACCTGATCAGGGAACTGCTGAAGACGGCGACGTTGAGTGCTCAGGACCTGGAGTTGCTGGCCGACAAGGACTGAGCGGATCACAGGGTACGTGCCCCGGCCGATCGTCGGCCGGGGCACGCGGCGTTTCTCAGCCTTTCGCCTCACGCTCGGCTGCGGCGTTGTACGTGACGTGCATGGTGCCGTGTTCCACTCCGAAGACTGCTGCTTGGTCCTCCGCGGAGTTCTGCTGGTGTGGTTGCGGCTGCTCAGGGTCATGCGCAGTGTTCGTCACACGGTTGTTGTCGCCTACGATGAAGGTGCCGGAGACGTCCCCGGCGTGGATGTCCCCGTGTGTGGATTCCGCGGGCATGATCGGCCTTTCTTGAGGGGTATCGGAGTAGGTCAGCCGCCGCAGTCGGTCTGCAGGTTGTCTGCGGCCGAGTTCATCGCCGCGACCTGACTCGATGTGTCGAGCACGCTGCCTCCCACACTGGGGTCGAACGACTGATACTGGCTCGCTGTCTGCTGAGCGGCGGTCAGCATGTCGTTGAGGTCCGTCTCCACGGAGCTGTCTTGAGCTTCCGACATGGCCTGCTGCAACGTGGACTCGATGGAGTTCAGGTCGCTGATGACAGTGTTGTCGTCGGCGACCACCGTGCTGTCGTCGGGAGGGGTGGACGTCTCGCCCGCGTCATAGGAGCCCATGGCGCTGTTGTACGAGTCGATCGCGTCGTGCAGGGCGGAGACGTCGGTATTGAACTGAGGGATCATCGGTGACAGGGCCGGAATCACGGTCGCGCACACGGGATCGACAGTGGGTGAGGTGTCGGTGGGTGAGGTGTCGGTGGGTGAGGTGTCGTCGGTGGGTGAGGTGTCGTCGGTGTGCGAGGTGTCGTCGCCCAGGCTCGGCGTGCTGACGGGGCTCGACGCAACGGCTGAAGGCGGGTCCGGCTGATCGTTCGCGTAGACCGCGGCACCGATGCCCAGCACGGCCACGAAGCCGAGTGTGCAGGCGATGGCGAGTGCTGATATTCCGCCGCCCTTGGCACCCTCTGCGCCGGCGGCGGTGAACGCCTGTGAGAGGTCGATCGGCTTCGGTATCGGTGTGCTGGTCACGTGGGCGGCGGCGTGCGGCTGTCCGGCGGGATGGGAGAAGTCGACCACCGGCCTCGCCACGGGCGCGTGCGGGGGAACGTGCACGGGAGCCGGAGTGGCGGGCGTGGGGGCGGGCGCGTGTGTGAGGGCCGGCGTGTTGCCCGCGCCGTGCGGGTGTGCGAAGGCCGGGGTGCTGCCCGCGCCGTGCGGCGGGGTGAACGCCTGGACCGGCTGCGCGATGGTCGTCGCGGTGTCGGCGACGTGAGGGGCCGCCGAATGCGCTCGCAGAGCGGTGAGTTCCCGCCACAGCACGTCCGCCTCGAGCACCAGGGCCGTCGTCTGCGCGGCTCGGCCGATCGCGCTCCGGCGGGTCCGCGCCTCGCGCAGGAAGAACTCCTCGCCCTCCGTGTCTCCCGCGCTCTTCGCCGCTGCCCAACCGACTCCGAGCAGGCTGCCCCAGGCGTCGAACTGCCGGGACAGCGCCAGCTTCGGTGAGGCGGCACGGGCCAGCGCCGCGCCGAGCTGAGCGTGTCCGCTCCTCTCCGCGCGCAGCACCGCGACATCCAGGGCCTGAAAGTGTGCCGCGACGTCGTCCGGGGTGGTCTCCCTCTCCGCAACCCACGCGGTGAGCGCCTGGCAGAGCTGATCGGCAGGAAACTCCGTCGCCCGGCTTTCCAGCACGCACTCGGCGACATCCGGCGGACAGCCGTAGCCGGTCTCCGAGGCGAGCAGCAGGCCGTGTCGCACCAGACCGTCGGCGAGCGCGCCGGTGTCCGGCCGGCCGAGCAGTTCATTGAGATGCCGGGGGGTCAACTCGGCGCCGGACAGCGAACCGAGCAGGTACAGCAGGTCGCGCTCCTGCGGCCGGAGCTTGTTCAGCAGCGCGGGAAGCAGTTCGGGAAGATCGGCGATGCCCGGCAGGCCCTTGCCGGTCGCGGCCGACAAGGCGATGCGCCGCAGCCGGAGCGGGTTGCCGTCCACCGCGTCACACAGCGCGTCCACGATCGGCGCCTCGTCGGGCCGCAGCTCGCGGGACAGCAGCGCCGCCACCAGTTCCGCCGCCGCCGAGGCCGTCAGTCCTTCGAGTTGGATCGCGTGCACACCTTCGACCGCGGACCGCTGCTGCGAGGTGAAGACGAACGTGGACTGCTCGGCCATGTCGACGAGTCGGCGCAGGTCCTTCTCGTCGAGCCCCGCGTCGTCCAGGTAGATCCGCAGCCGCAGGGTCTTCAGATGCTCCTTCAGCACCTCCCGCGACGGCTTGTAGTTCGGCGCGTCGAAGCTGATGTCGAATATCGCTTGCGCGATGTCATCAGCCGTACGTCCGCCGGCTTCGATATAGGCCGCGCCTTCGGGCCCGCGGGCCATCGTGCACGCGAGGTGGCGCAGCAACGCACTCTTGCCGACCCCGGACGCACCCCAGACCTGGACCAACTGACGTGTCTCGACCGCCTCTTGCAGTACGTGCACGTCTCGCGCTCGTCCGATCAGCGGCTCTGCGGCGGACCGCGGCAGCTGGGAGATCGACGGGCGCTTGACCGGATCCGGCAGCGGTCCCCCGTGCACGGTGACGGTCGAACCGGACTCGGCGGTGATCTCCAGGTTGCTCACGGTGTTGTGGCTGCCTATGACCATCGTTCCGGACACGTCGCCGGCCCGGATCCGCCCGGAATCGTCCAGAGCACCGTTGTTCTCTGACATCTGCTTCCCCCGTCCTCTCCAACACCCGGGTCCCGGCACTCGGTCAGGCTGGCGCCGACCCGTCGTGCGAACCCGGCGTTTTTACGTGTTCGGCGAGATCGCCGGCAATCCGGCGGGCCCGGCCGCGACGGCGATCCGGGCGAGGTGATCAAGGTCGAGGATCGTGATCCTGCCGTAGCCGGTCATGACCGCGCCAGACTCCCGCAGCGCCCGCAGGGCCTTGTGGATCGACGACTCCGCCGCGCCGACCAGGGTGGCCATCTCCGGCTGCGACAGCGGGAGTTGGGCTTCTTGCCGACCGGGACGCCCGTAGGTGACGGCCAGGTGGTGCAGGATCCTGGCCAGCCGTCCGAGCACGTCGCAACCGGTGAAATCGACGATCCGGCCGGTCGCCGTACGCAGCTTGGCCACCACGCTCGCGCTGAGCGCAAGTCCTATGGTGGGGTGCTGTTTGGTGCACTCCAGCAGCTCGGAACGCAGTATGTAGCGGGCCAGCACCCTGCCACAGGCGGTCACGGTGCCGACGCGCGGCTGGCCGTCGATCCCGGCGAACTCCCCGACCAGGTCCCCGGCCATCCGCACGGCCAGCAGCGCCTCGCGACCGTCCTGCGCGTGGGCGGTGACCTTCACCATGCCGCCGAGCAGGAGCAGCGCGAAGTCCGAGGTGTCGGCCTCGCGGATGGTGATCTGGCCGGCCGGGTAGGCCACTCCGTGGCCGAGTCCCATGAGGATTCCGCGGTCGGCCTCGTCGACCCGGCCGAGCAGCCCGGCCGACGGCCAGTAGGCCGCGGCCCCGCGAACACGTGTGTTGCTCATCGGCCACACCTCTCTTCCTCGTGCAGCCGAAGCCGCACAAGCCGTATTAGTAGCCGTTCTACCCGGGGACCCCTCCTCTACGGTCTCGTCAATCATCTTCTCGACACCGGATAACCCGGACGACAGCAAATCGATCTTCGAATTGCCTGCGCCCGTCGTGATCGCGGAGGAATTGTGAATCCGAGGTACGAATACCGAGCCCTGCTGGCGTGCGACATCGCGGGCTCCGCGAGCCGCGGCGAGCAGCGGCTGCAGGAGATCCGCAGAGTTCTGCGTTCCGCGCTGTCCGACGCCCTGGGCATGGCGGATCTGGACGCGCGGGACTTCGCGTACGTCGACACCGGCGACGGCTGCCGGCTCGTCGCCCCGGCCGCACTGCCCAAGGCCAGACTGCTGTTCCCGCTGCTCCCGGAGCTGGGCTCACGGCTCCGTGAGCACAACCGGCACGCCGGCGCGGACACCCGGCTGCGGGTGCGGGCCGCGGTGCACGCGGGGGAGATCCGGCTCGATCCGGACGGCACCGTCTCCGGCGCCCCCTTCGAGGCACTCACCCGGCTGCTCGACTCGGCCCCGCTGCGGCATGCGACCCTGGCCGGTACCGGCGGCACCCCGCTGGCCGCGATCCTTTCGCACCACTTCTACGAGGAAACAGTCGGGCACGGCTAC